>NZ_JNIQ01000001.1:2705000-2911818 GCF_000702585.1 Exiguobacterium aurantiacum DSM 6208
CTACGAAAATGATTCGCCTTCTTTATAAAATTCTCCTGCCAATGAGGACGCGAACTTCTCACCACTCTATAGATAAGATATAGTAAAGACAGACATGGAGGGATTACAAGATGAAAAAACGGGGGAATAAAATCAACCGCGCCCGTAACGTGGCGTTACTGCTCATTTTTGGCGGCATCGGGGTCATGTATCTCGGACTGCTCGCTAAAAGTATCACCTGGCTGATGATTATATTCATGTTGCTCGGTTTCTTGATGGTGTTATCAAGTTCAGCACTTTACTTCATCATTGGAATGGCTTCGACGAAAGCGATCATCGTCACGTGCCCTAACTGCGAGAAAGAGACGAAGATGCTCGGTCGTGTTGATTTATGTATGCATTGCGATGAACCGCTCACGATTGACCGATCACTCGAAGGTAAAGAGTTCGACGAAAAATATAATAAACGTCAATCCCAGCCTCAAGACTAAAAAACACATCCCTCGCAAGGATGTGTTTTTTAGTGCGTATGCGTTTGTTCCGACTGGCACGTCGGGCACGTTCCGTATACTTCAAGACGGTGACGATCGACTTTAAAGCCGGTCAACTGAGAAGCGACCGCTTCAATTTCGTCAAGCACCGGGTAATTGAAGTCGACGACTTTACCGCACGTGTCACAAATGATGTGATAGTGGCGGGACGTGACAAAATCAAACCGGCTCGAGGCGTCTCCGTAATTCATCTCTTGGACGAGTCCGATGTCTTTAAAGACGCGCAAGTTGTTGTACACAGTGGCGACGCTCATGTTCGGAAATCGATCCGAAAGCGCCTTATAAATGTCATCCGCCGTCGGATGACTATGCTCCGTGACGAGGTACTCCAAAATGGCCTGGCGCTGAGGCGTCATTCTGACTCCATGTTCTCGGAGCGACTGAACAGCATGGTCAAGCATCTCGCTTCCCACGGCAATCCCTCATTTCTTCTATTAGAATTCATGCGAAATGTTAGTTAGAATTAACCTATTTCTTACATAGTAATCTTTATAAATAGTGTACTGATTTCTAAACCCTTCGTCAAACGTTGAGCTTAAGCGGTTGACGGCTATGATACAATAAATGCGAATTTGTAAAAGGAGGCAATACATATGTCCACATCACCTACTCGTGAAAAATCAGACGTGTTGTACCAAGACGCGCTGACCCATATCGTCGGCGGCGTCAATAGCCCATCGCGCTCATTCAAGGCAGTTGGCGGCGGAGCCCCGGTCTACATGGACCGTGGCGAAGGTGCTTATTTCTATGATGTCGACGGCAATCGTTACATTGACTATTTGGCTGCTTATGGCCCAATCATCACAGGACATGCGCATCCACACACCCATAACGCGTTGATGACCGCATCGGCGAAAGGACTCCTTTACGGGACCCCTCATGCGCTCGAAGTCGAGTTCGCCAAGAAACTGAAAGCTGCCATCCCATCGATGGATAAAGTCCGCTTCACCAATTCCGGGACGGAAGCCGTCATGACGACCATACGCGTTGCCCGCGCCTACACTGGACGCGAACTCGTCGTCAAGTTCAGCGGCTGCTATCACGGCCACTCAGACTTGATGCTTATCGCCGCAGGAAGCGGGCCCGCGACACTCGGTTTGCCGGATTCAGCCGGCGTCACGCGCGCGACCGCCAAAGAAGTCATCACCGTCCCGTTCAACGATGTCGACGCTTTCCGTGACATGATGAACGAATGGGGCGAACAAGTCGCCTGCGTCCTCGTCGAACCAATCGTCGGAAACTTCGGCATCGTCGAACCGAAACCAGGCTTCCTCCAAGCTGTAAACGACATCACGCATGAGCATGGCGCCCTCGTCATTTACGATGAGGTCATCACGGCGTTCCGTTTCACATACGGTAGCGCGCAACAAGTGTACGGAATCGAGCCAGACATGACGGCGCTCGGGAAAATCATCGGCGGCGGATTGCCGATCGGCGCTTACGGTGGGAAAGCCGAAATCATGGAGACGGTCGCACCGCTCGGACCGGCGTATCAAGCCGGGACGATGGCCGGAAACCCCGCTTCGATGGCGACCGGGATTGCCTGCCTTGAAGTGCTGGAGCAACCGGGTGTCTATGAGACGCTCGATGCCCTCGGAGCGCGTCTTGAAACCGGAATTCGCGAGGCAGCAAACACGCACGGTGTGACGATCACCCTCAACCGCTTGAAAGGGGCGCTCACGGTCTACTTCACAGACGAAATCGTCACCGACTATGACGGTGCGGAAAAGTCGGACGGCGAAGTGTTCGGCCGTTTCTTCAAGCTCATGCTCGAGAACGGCGTCAACTTGGCCCCTTCGAAATACGAGGCCTGGTTCTTGACGACGGAACATACGGAACAAGATATCGACGAGACGATCGCCGCGGTCAACCGCGCGTTCTCTCAGTTGTAAGCAAACGGAGATGCCGCGGCATCTCCGTTTTTTTAAAGGGATGGTCGAATCCAAAGCTGCTCGTAGCGCGGATGACCAAATATGTCGATCGGCACATCGCCGAGAAAGCTCGGGAATCGTCGTTCACGCGCCACATGATAGAGCGGGACGACATACGCCTGTTCGGTCACATAACGTTCGACTTCACGATGGAGACTAGGCCAGACGCCCAAATCGATTTGATGATAGCGATCCATCATGTTCCGGAGCGTCGCGTCTCCGCAGAGCAACTTTCCGACAAGCGATAACTCGCTCGTCATGAACGCCAGAAACGCCAAGTCGAGATCTTCATTCATCATCTCGCCACAAAGGATGATGTCGGCGCGCCGGAGCGTCTCTTCCTCGAACAAAGCTGACAGCGTATAGACGTCGATTTCCACCGTGAAACCTGCGGTCGTCAATTGCCGTGCGAGTAACATGGCGTCTTCCGTCGCCGTCGCGTAAGGCAAATGCAAGAGACGAATCGGACGTGCATCGACGCGGCCTCCCGCTTCTCGTTCCACTTCTAGACTCGCTTCCGGAAAAAATCCGTGGGCGACTTGATGCCGCTCCCCGCCTAGTGCGACGAGTGCCGCCTTATCAATCGTATGGAGAATCGCTCGCCGAACGTCCGGTGCGTCTTTCAACCAAGAATGTCTCATGTTGAAGACGGCGTAACGAGCTCCTGCTTCGGCGATCCATTTCACGAGGCGATGGTCGTCACGCATGCTCCATTCGGCATGGTCCACCTCCGAGAACGTCACGAACTCGACGACATCTAACGAAGGCCGAGGACGCAAGCCGCGATCGAACGCTCGGAAACGCGTGACGTCTTCGGACACACGTTCGAGTTTGAACGGTCCTGTCCCAACCGTTCCTTCAAACCCTTTATACGAAATCGAAGCGGGCGTCTGGGACAAGATTCGCTCGACGTAACCGCGATGCGCCGTTGTATGGATGTCGACGACATAAGGAGCAGGGGAGTCGACGCGCTCAATCGGAGCGAACAACCACCGTTGTTTGCCATATCGCAACAACCGGTTGAGTGAGTAGACGATATCGTTCGCCGAGAGCGACATCCCGTTATGGAACATCACTCCTTTCCGGATATATAAGCGAAAGCCGAAACGTGTCGTTTCTATATGATGGGCGAGCGATGGTCGGATAATCGCTCCGTCCCATTCGAACAAACGATCGAACAAATGACGAGCGAGCGACGCCTCCATCGCGATGTGGATGTCGAGCGGGTCGAGCGAGGCGAGCGCTCTCGTTCGCGGGAAGATGAAACGGTCCTCTTCCGTCTGTTCGAAACCGAAGCGCCCCCAGATGTGCGCCTGAATCTTTTCACGTAATAACGGCGGCCACTCCCATTCCAGCCATTTCGCCGCCTCGGCCATCGTGAGGCGGACGAACGAAGCTTCCACCCATTCCGTCAACGTCTGACCAAACGACGGCACGAACTGAATGATGGACTCATGTCCCCTTCCTTGGCCCGGCCGATATACGACCCACCCGGCCTGCGCCCACACTTTAATATCCCGCTTGATTTGCTTTTCACTATACCCCGTGGCGCTGACCGCTTCTCGTAACGTCACGTCTTGCTGATCCCGCTCGAGTGCGGAGCGATAAATGGCGACAAGCTTCGGATTCATCGGACTCCCCCCTTTAAAAGTGGACATCCCCACTTTATTTGTCTCTTTTTTCCAAGTGTAGTCCACGTTTAAAGTAGGTGCAAGGAGGTGCTCACATGAAATTTAAAGATTTTCCTACGAACGTCCGACTCCGACTTGTCTGCGGCTTTTTCATTCGCATCGTCGGTTCGGCGATCTTTCCATTTATGGCTTTATACTTTTCTGCAGAACTCGGTAAAATCGCAGCCGGGCTCATCATGACGTCTTTCGTCATCGTCGGGTACGTCACCGGCTTGTTTGGTGGGTACTTCTCGGACCGCTTCAATCGAAAACACGTCTTGCAAATCGGGCAAATCGCTCAAATTCTATGCTTCATCGGCATGACGGTCGCGATTCACCCGTCGAACAACTGGGCGCTCGCCGTCGCCGTCCTTTACTTCGGTCATGCGATTTCAAACGGATTGAACTATCCGGCGCTCGAGGCGATCGTCATCGACTCGATGGAAGAATCGAATCGAAAAGCGATCTATGTGTATGACTATTGGCTCGTCAACTTGGCCATCGCCGGCGGGGTCATGCTCGGTGGGTTGTTCTATCGCGATCACCGCTTCGCCTTATTCGTCGGGATGACGCTCGTCTTGCTGATCACGACAATCGTGTTACAACGTTTCCTCGTCGATTCGTATGCCGGCAACCGCTCCACGCCGGCGAACCCGATCGTCGGGGTCATTCAAAACTATCGCATCGCCTTGGCCGATCGTCGTTGGATGCTGTTCGTCCTCGGCAGCATGCTCGTCTTCTCGACCGAGTTTCACATGGCGAACTATATCGGTGTCCATCTGGCCGAGACGTTTCAGGAACGATTGATTGCAGGTGTCCCGTTTGATGGCGTCCGCATGATGGCGTTCATGCAACTCGAGAACACGCTCCTCGTCGTCGCCATCACGTTCGCCGTCACCGCCTTCGTCAAACGCTTCCGCGAGAAACATGTGTTCTTTATCGGTCTTGCATTATACGTCACCGCGTTCGCGGCCATCACGTCGATGAACTCATTTTTCATCTTGGCCGTCCTCGCCATCGTCTTCACACTCGGCGAGTTGCTCTATTCTCCGATTCGACAAGTGAAGCAAGTCGATTTGCTCGACCCGGAACGGCGCGCTTCGTACTTGGCTTTCGGGGGATTGACGTTCCACGGGGCAAAACTTGTGGCCGCTGCTGGCATCGTCGTCGGTGCGTTCATCGGTCCCGTCCTCATGAGCGGGTACATCTTCGCTTTCGGTGCCTTAGGGGGGTACTTGTATTACGTCTCCCTCTATAAGATGGAATCGGTCCGGAAACTGGCGGCATGACGTTTGAACTTTCGTTTGAGCGGTAACTAGCAAGAGAGAAGGAGGCGATTGTCATGCCAGCTATCGTTCTGTTCGACGGGGACTGCAACTTTTGTGACGCGAGTGTCCAATTCATTTTGAATCGCGATCCGAAAGGGAACTTCCATTTCGCATCGCTGCAAGCAGATACCGGGAAGATGTTGCGCGAACGCCATCGCATCCCTGACACGGTCGACAGCATTGTGTTGATCAAAGACGGGGTGCCTTATCTCAAATCTGATGCGGCGGTCCGGATTGCCGAAGGGTTAGACGGCTCATGGCGCTGGCTACGTTTCGTCCGCTTGATTCCAAAGCCGTTACGCGACCTCGGGTATGATGTCATTGCAAAGAACCGCTATCAATGGTTCGGAAAAAAAGAGACGTGCAAACTGCCCACACCGGAAGAACGCAGCCGATTTATCGACCAACAAAAGCCGCCGACTCCATGAGTCGACGGTTTTTTCAGTCCATACACGTTAAATACGTCCAATGGCAATCCGGCATCGGTTGTGCCATGAAACTAACGCCAAGGTCATCGGCTCGGTGGATCGTCGTCCACGGTGCTTCCCCGACGCGGAGGTACACTTCATGGTGCGGGGACTGCGTATGCGTCCCGGACAGCTTGAACGTCGCTTGATTTTTAAGATGCGCCACGATCGTGTATTTGATGTCCGGCGCGATGACGAGTGGATTGCCGACCGAGTGTTGCAGGCGGTAACTCACCTCGTTCGGCTCGATGTCAACGTCTTCGAGGTACACTTGATCGACCGAGGCGACGTCCTCCCCCGTCAGTTGATGCCTCGCATTGAACGCACGCGTGACACCGGCATCCTTTTTGATGGAGACGATCGGAATGTCAGCTAGCCCTTCCACTTTCACTTCCGTCCGTGTCCGATATTCAGGCGCATGGACGTTGTAAGGGCGACCGTCCCCCTCGAAATACGGATGTGGCGACAGCAAGTTCGGATTCTTCAAACGCGGGGGCCGAATGAACGTCTGTACACGGAGCTGAATCTCGTCAACCGTTGCCGTCTCCGGACGATGCGGACTGACGAGGAAATACATGATGTACAGCTCTTGGTTTCGGCGTGTATCCGTAGTGAACTCTTTGGCAAGCGACATCGCTTTGCCGACGGCATGAATGAGTCGGGTGCCTGGTTTTTGATCGTATTTGACGGGACGCAACGCCCGTACCTCGTATGCGGTCGGCGCCTCTAGCGGTGTCTCATCGATGTACCCGGTACCGACGACTTCCGCAATACGACGCCCTCGGCGATAAATCGCATACGTCTCGACGTCAGGAATCGGGTCCCACTGCAAGTACGTCCCCGCTTGCGACACGATCGCCGCCGTCAAATGGCGGTTCCAATATAACTCATCTTCCGGATTGACCGCTGCCGTGTACAGCTTCGCCTCTTCCCCAGCCGCGTTCGTGATGCGGTAAGCGACTTGTTCCCCGACCTTCGTGTCACGGTCGACATAATGATTGACCGACCCGTTGAAGACATCGATGCCGTTCCGCGTCACCGTCACTTCCCCTTCAAGCGACCATGACAGTTCCAATCCGTCACTGACCGGCTTCACCGTGATCAATCCATCCCCGTTATGCATAACATCATCCCCCTTTGTTCATGTCGTTTCCTCATTCCCGTCTACCTCATTCGGGAAACAAAAAAAGACTTCGAGTTGAACTCGAAGCCTCATTCGACGACAGCTAAATCTTGAATCATATACAGGTCGTAATACGCACCCCGGTGGCGCATCAATTCTTCATGCGTCCCGGTTTCCATGATTCGTCCGTTGTCGACGACGACGATCTTGTCTGCGTCCGTGATCGTCGAGAGACGGTGGGCGACGATTAACGTCGTCCGTCCTTTCGTCAGGCGTGCGAGCGAATCTTGAATCATCGCCTCACTCTCGAGGTCGAGCGCACTCGTCGCCTCATCGAGGATGATGATCGGCGGATGTTTCAAGAACACGCGGGCGATGGCGAGACGTTGTTTTTGTCCCCCCGACAGTTTGACCCCTTTCTCACCGACCGGTGTGTCGTACCCGTTCGGCAAGTTCGAGATGAACTCATGGGCGTTGGCTGCTTTCGCTGCAGCGATGACGTCCTCGTCTGACGCCTCCGGATTCCCCATCCGAATGTTCATCGCGACCGACTCACTGAACAGCACCGAATCTTGCATGACCATGCCGATTTGATCGCGGAGCGCGCGCAGCTTGAAGTCGCGCACGTCGACACCGTCGATCTTAATGCTACCGTCCGTGACGTCATAGAAGCGCGGAATCAAACTGACGAGCGTCGATTTCCCGCCGCCGGACATGCCGACGAAGGCGACCCGTTCCCCGGAACGGATGTGTAAACTCACGTCATGCAACGCGCGAGTGCCGTCCTTCTCATAAGCGAAGCTGACACGATTGAGCTCGATGTTTCCGGCCGTTTGGACCGGAACGAACGCTTGGCGTTTCTCTTCGATGTCATATGGTTCATCGAGAAATTCGAACACCCGGTCCATCGACGCGACCGATTGTGTGAGCGTCGTCGCCGAGTTGACGAGCCGTCCGAGCGGTGCATAGAGACGGTCGATGTAGGCGATGAAAGCGACGAGCGTCCCGAGTGATACGTCCCCTTGCAAGACGAGCCATGACGCCGTCGTGAAAATGAGGATCGGGGCGATGTCGGTGATCGTCGAGACGACGACGTACGTTTTCGCGTTCCATCCCGTATGACGGAGCGCCGCTTTCAGGAAGCCCCCGTTTTGCTCTTCGAACGCCTTGTTCTCATACGGTTCAAGCGCGAAGCTACGGATGACGGCCATCCCATTGACTCGTTCCGTCAAATGACCTTGAAGATCAGCGAGCGCCGCTGAACGTTCACGTGTCAAACGACGCAGGCGGCCGTAAAAGTAACGGACGGCAATCGCATAGAACGGGAGCGGCAAAATGGCGATGAGCGTCAGTTGCGGATCGATCGTATACATGATGGCAATGGCGATCAGGATCGTCACCATATCGAGCCAAATGTTCATGAGGCCGGTGATGACAAAGTCTTTCGTCTGTTCGACGTCGTTGATGATGCGCGAAATGATTTGACCTGTCTTGTTGTTCGAATAATAACGAAGTGATAATTTTTGCACGTGGTCGAACAAACGGTTCCGCACGTCAAACAAAATCCGTGTCGCCGCCCACTGTGCCAAGTATTGGCGCAAGTATTCGATTGGCGGTTTCAGGACGAGAAAGATGAAGAAGACGATGCTGAACAGCCAGACGAGCTCCGTGTAATCAGCCGCCGGGTCCGGGGTTGCCAAATAGTTATCGATGACATATTTATAAAGTAACGGTAATCCGAGCGGAATCGAAAATTTCAAAATTCCGACGAAGATGGTGAGCGCAATCTGTTTTTTGTACGGCTTAACAAATTGCAAATAACGTTTAATACTACCCATAATTCCTCCTTCAAGAAAAAAAGCGGAGATGAGTCATCATCTCCGGTAACGTGCTTCGTATTCGCGATACCATTCATCGACGAATGTTGGGTTGAACGGCCCTTTCCGTCCTCGAATCCAGTTGATAAGTTCTTGAACGTTCTGCTTCAAGATTCGATCAATCGCTTTCGGATAATTCATCTCGCGACGATGCCGCTCGTATTCATCCTCATCTAAAATCGTGTACGACATATCCGGGAACACCTTGATATCTAAATCGTAATCGATGTACTTGATGGCTCTTTCTGTCCCATCGAACGTTGTCGGCGAACCTAGATTACAGTAATAGTAAATCCCATCTTCGCGAATCATACAGATGACATTGAACCAAAACTCAGATGAAAAGTAGCAAATTGCCGGCTCTCGCGTTCTCCATTGCCGACCGTCTGACTCACTGACCATGATGCGGTCATTGAATCCGATCATATCCGTTTTTGACGACTGAAGGACGAGCGTTTCTTCCCAAACGCGATGCAAAGTTCCGTTGTGCTTGTAGCTCTGTATCTCGATCTTGCTACCTGCTTTGGGAAATAAGCTCATAAGCTCCTCCTTTCCGCTATGATGCTATACAATTCTCATATTTAATTATAGCGACTTTCAGAACCAATGAAAAAGGAAATCTCTTATTTTCACGAATTTAGTATGTTTTGGAATGCGGCGGCACGTGCTTTGAACATCGGACGTAGCACAAAGTATTCGACGAGCACAGACGGCACGTAACTGTCGAATGTGACTTCGTCGACCATGACGGCCTGTCCGGACTCCATTTCTACGCGATGAACGTGGCAAAAACGTCTGAACGGGAACGGCAATTTCACACCTTGGTCACAAAATGCCTGAGACCCGGTCAACGTGATGGCGCTATGCCACGGAAGTGCAACCGGACCGATTCCAACACGGAGCCGTACCTCATTCCCTTCCACTGTTGCCCCGTCCCCGAGAAGCGTCACTTGTGGAAACGAAGTCAACTCTGCCAACAAAGAGGCGTCTTGAAGCAACGTCCAAAGCGTCTCGGGTGACGCGTCGAACGCTGTCCGTACGTTAAACTGTCTCATCCCTCGCACCTGCCATCTGTTCTAATTTTTGTTGGGCGACCGACACGCTCACCACATCGCGCCCACTTTCATCGAGCCACACCCAGTCACCTTCTGGCAACGTCTCGATCTCGTACAAATCGAGATACCAGACGATGTGTGAAAACACGTGCTTCACTTGTCCAACGTAGGTTCCGTTAAACTGTTCCCCCGTTCCACGCTCCGTAAGCGGATATTGCCACATTCCTGCCAGAAGACCGGTATCAGGTCGCTTCACGTAAGCGGTCCGTCCATCACGGCGGCAAAGGAGCGCATCATACATCTCGATGCGGGCCGCCCCTTTTTTCGTTTTGACTGGGAGTTCATCTTGGACGTTATGGGTATAGGCATAACAGTGATCTTGGACCGGACAGAGCGAACACATCGGATTTTTCGGCGTGCATACCGTCGCTCCGAGTTCCATGACGCCTTCGTTGAAATCAGAGGCATGACTTGGGTCCATAAGCCGCCGTACGACTTGTTCGAACCGTTTCCGTGTCTTGGGAAGAGCGATATCATCGTAAATCCCGAATTGACGGGACATGACGCGCATGACGTTTCCGTCGACGGCCGGTTCCGGTTGATTGTAAGCGATGGAAAGCACCGCCCCGGTCGTATACGGACCGACCCCTTTCAACTTCTCAAACCGTTCCTTCTCCTCTGGGACGATGCCGTCATAGACGGCGACCACTTCTTTGACCGCTGTATGGAGGTTGCGGACACGAGAATAGTAACCGAGTCCTTCCCAATACTTGACGACTTCTTCGGACTCGGCTACCGCTAAGTCTTCGATTGTCGGGAAGCGTTCCATGAACCGGTTATAGTAAGGGATGACCGTATCGACGCGCGTCTGTTGTAGCATGACCTCGCTCACCCAAACCCGGTACGGATTTTTTTCATGTCGCCACGGCAAATCCCGTTTTTCACGGTTGAACCATGTCACTAAGTTTATGTTAAATTCATGAACATTATAATTTGTGAACAATTTATCAAGATCAAGCATTTTGTTTCCCCTCATTTTAAAAATATTGTATGATGTAATGGATCAGTTAACGCCGTTTTCATTTATGGAGGTGCTGAAGCACATTGGATACTGCTACTCACATTGGGATGGGGCTCGGCTTAAGTGCCCTAGCGACGCTCAGCCCGGAATTGTCCGGCGACGCACAGATGTTTCTCGCCATGACAGCGACCGCACTCGTCGGTTCGCACGCTCCGGACTTCGATACTGTCTTCAAACTTAAAGGAAATAGCACGTATTTGCGCCAGCACCGCGGTCGTTCACATGGAATCACCGCACTCCTTGCTTGGCCGATCATCGTCAGCGCGGTCATTGGGACTGTGCTTGGCGTCAACCCCGCCACTTTATGGATCATGGCTCAAATCGCGGTACTGTTACACGTCACCGTCGACTTGTTCAACGCCTACGGGACGCAGGCCCTCCAACCATTCTCGAAGAAATGGATTGGCTGGGGCGTCATCGGGACGTTCGATCCGTACTTGTTCTCGGCCTATTACGGGGCATATGTATTATGGCTCATCACAGGGGCGACTGTCCCGATTTTTGCATTGCTCATTGCGCTTGTGATCAGTTATTACGCTATCCAGTTCAAGTTGCGTAATCGCGCTTTGGCCACGGTGGCGCGCCACTTCGCCGGAGCCCATGAACTCTTCATCTCACCCGGGATCGGTTGGGACGACTGGCACGTCGCCGTCCGTTTCCGTGACGGATTAGGTGCCGTCAAAGTGAAGAAAGGGACAGTCATCGAATGCGGTCGTTTCCGTGACAAGCCGATGCCTGGAGAAGATGACCTTCATTTCGTCGAGGCGCGTAAAAATGCGGACCTTCAATCGTTTCTCGAGTTCTCGAAGATTCACACGTATACGGTCACACGCCATAACGGTATGATCGAGTATCGTTTCACGAACTTGCGTTATTTCTCGAAAGACATCTATCCGTTCGTCGCCGTCGTCATCGTCGACGAAGTGACGAACGAAGTGTTGTCGTCGTTCACAGGTTGGGTGTTCAGTGAAGAGAGCCTGCAAAAAAAATTGGCTTATGAATAAGAAAAAGTCGCTCCGCGGAGCGACTTTTTTTATGCCTCTGACTCCGTGAACTGGAGCTCGAAATCGAATTTCACTTTCTTATCGACGAGGACGCCGCCCGCTTCGAGCGCCTGGTTCCAAGTCAAGCCATAGTCTTCCCGGTTGATCGATCCATCCCCGGTGAAGGCGTGCTTCATGTTGCCCCACGGGTCCTTCGCGCTCCCTTCATACTCGACTTCGAACGTCTCTTCACGCGTCGTGCCGCGAATCGTCAAGTTGCCCGTCAACTCGAATTCACCACCGCCTTTTGAGCGGAACGACGTCGACTCGAACACGATGTCCTCGTGCTGTTCGACGTCAAAGAAGTCGCCAGACCGCAAGTGGTTGTCACGATCGCCATTGTTCGTGTCGATTGATGCCGCTTTAATCGTCACCTTCACACTCGCGTTCGCGAGATCATCCGGTTGCCCGTTCGCCTCGACGTGAAAGTCTTTAAACTCGCCTTTCACTTTAGAAATCATCATATGCTTGACGGTAAAGTTGATGGTGCTATGTGCCGGGTCGACTTGATACGTTTTTGCCATAAGTAGGTCCACTCCTTCAAATTTTGAATTCATTCTAGTATGGTGTTTACCACAAATCTTGACTTCAAAACATTTTATCGTAAATGTGACAAATTATTGTCGAAAAATTTTGACTTTTATCACAACTACCCGTTAGGATGAAAAAGGGAGCTATTTGCTTACTTGAAAATGTAAGCGCATACATGGATTCCCGATACTTTACGGAAAAGGGAGGAACGACCATGATTTATGAAGTCCCAAACTCGACAGGCACGAAAGTACACTTTAAAGACCGCTATGAGAACTACATCAATGGCAAGTGGACTGCGCCTGCCGGGGGAGAATATTTTGAGAACACCTCTCCGGTAAATGGTAAAGTTTTATGTGAAGTCGCCCGTTCGACAAAAGAAGATGTCGAACTCGCTCTAGACGCAGCCCATGCGGCCAAAGAGTCGTGGGGAAAAACATCGGTCACCGAGCGAGCCGTCATTTTGAATAAGATTGCCGATCGTATGGAAGAGAATCTTGAGATGCTCGCTTACGCGGAGACGTGGGAGAACGGAAAGGCCGTTCGTGAGACGCTCAACGCCGATCTTCCGCTCGCGATCGATCATTTCCGGTACTTCGCAGGTGTCATCCGCTCCCAAGAAGGCGGTATCAGTGAACTCGACAACGACACGGTCGCCTATCATTTCCAAGAACCGCTCGGCGTCGTCGCTCAAATCATCCCGTGGAACTTCCCGATTTTGATGGCCGTCTGGAAAGTCGCACCAGCCCTCGCCGCCGGAAACTGTATCGTCTTAAAACCAGCCGAACAGACGCCGTCTTCCATCATGGTGCTCATGGAATTGATTGAAGATTTACTTCCGCCGGGCGTCTTAAATATCGTCAACGGGTTCGGGCTAGAGGCCGGGAAACCGCTCGCCTCGAGCGACCGCGTCGATAAAGTCGCGTTCACAGGTGAGACGACGACAGGTCGCCTCATCATGCAATACGCGTCACAAAATATCATCCCGGTGACGCTCGAACTCGGCGGCAAATCACCGAACATCTTCTTCGCCGATATTATGGACGCAGATGACGACTTCTTTGATAAAGCGATTGAAGGACTCGTCATGTTCGCGTTGAACCAAGGCGAAGTGTGCACGTGTCCGTCACGCGCGCTCATCCATGAGTCGATTTATGAGCCATTCATGGAACGCGTCCTTGAACGTGTCAAAGCCATCAAGCTCGGCAACCCGCTCGACCCTGACGTTATGATGGGTGCCCAAGCCTCAAATGAGCAGCTCGAGAAAATCTTGTCGTACCTCGAGATCGGTAAATCAGAAGGTGCCGAGTGCCTCATCGGCGGCGAGCGCAACGTGATGGATGGTGAGCTCGCGGACGGTTTCTACGTCCAACCGACAATCTTCAAAGGCCATAACAAGATGCGCATCTTCCAAGAAGAAATTTTCGGACCGGTCCTCTCGGTGACGACGTTTAAAGACGACGCCGAAGCAATCGCCATCGCCAATGACACGCTTTACGGCCTCGGCGCCGGTGTGTGGACACGTGACATGAACCGGGCTTACCGCTTCGGGCGTGACATTCAAGCGGGCCGCGTCTGGATCAACTGTTACCATCAATATCCGGCGCACGCTGCGTTCGGCGGCTACAAGATGTCAGGAATCGGCCGTGAGAACCATAAGATGATGCTCAGCCACTATCAACGGACGAAAAACATGCTCGTCAGTTACAGCGAACAAAAACTCGGGTTCTTCTAAGATGGTGAATCGCGTCGAGGCCACCCCCGCCACGCTCGCGCTTCTCGATCGACTGAAACAAAAGCATGGACCGCTTCTATTTCACCAGTCCGGCGGATGCTGTGACGGAAGTTCACCGATGTGCTTTCCCCAAGGTGAATTTCTCGTCGGAGATCACGACGTCTTACTTGGCGAAATCGGGGGGTGTCCGTTCTATATCCACGAGAAGCAATATGATTATTGGAAGCATACGCAACTGATCATCGACGTCGTCGATGGCAGAGGCGGCATGTTCTCCGTCGAAGGCGTCGAAGGGAAACGGTTTTTAAGCCGTTCGCGTGTCTTCACAGACGAGGAGCGGGCCGAGCTGCAACAGTTGTGAAGATCCTTTTACACCAGCCATTTCAACAGATGGCTGGTTTTTTCATTATTTTCTTTTTCACTTTTAAAATTCTGATTCCCACTCCATCTTAAAAACAACTCTCTCATTTCTCGCCATCTTGTATAGTGAACATAGACAAGAAGGGAGCATGACGATGAGCCAATTATTGAACGACGTTCTCGGAAGTATATTCATCTCGTTACTCAGTTTCGCCGCCCCACTTTTTTTGATTTGTGGGACGATCGTGTATTCGAAAGTAAAGCGGTATAAGCAAAGTCAATATTATACACAGACCGGCCATCGCTACATGAAGGTCGTACAAGATATCGGGTTGTATGGCGAATATCGGTGCGTCGCTGAAATCGAGGCACGTCGGCTCGCCCCGCTCATCTTGACGAACCTATACTTACCTCATCCAACAAAGCGAGACCGCACGACAGAAATCGATGTAGTGTTCATCGACGAAAGTGGAATCCACGTCATCGAGTCTAAAAATTATAGCGGTTGGATTTTCGGACGAGAGCAGGACAGACAATGGACACAAACGTTATCCAATCGGAAGAAGTTCAAGTTCTACAATCCAATCAAACAAAACGAGCTCCACGTGCGGGCAGTCGAGCAAGCGCTCCAACTCGACCGGAGCTACTTACATTCTTGGATTGTGTTCAGTGACCGGTCGACGTTGAAACATATTGAATCGTCGACCGTGCCTGTGTTGAATCGTAAAACATGGGCGAAGCAGATGACGACCTCGCTTGAACCTCGATTGACAGCTGCCGAACGAATCGAGTTTTACGAACGACTCCTGCCTTATATGAACGCGAGTACTGAAGTCCAAGCAGCGCATATCGACGCCATCCAACAGCACAAGTCGCCGGTCGGTTAACGTTACCATGATCAAACCTCATGAAAAAGTCCCACTCACATTTTGAGCGGGACTTCTCTTATTTACTCTGCATTTTGAAGCGCAAGTACAACTCGTTGTAGTACGCGTTCATACGTTTTCCTAAGTTTTCATACACCTCAAGCTCGTCCGTCACATCGCTCGATGGATAGAAGCGCTCGTCCGAGACGACTTCTTCATCCAAGAATTCGAGCGCGGCATCGTTCGGTGTCGAATAGCCGACGTAGTCGGTATTGCGTGCAGCGACCTCGGCATCGAGCATGAAGTCGATGAATTGATGCGCCCCTTCGACGTTCTGGGCCGTACTTGGGATGACGAGGTTGTCGAACCAGAGATTCGTCCCTTCTTCCGGGATGACGTACGTTAACTCTTCGTTCTCGTACATGATCTCCGAAGCGTCACCGGACCAGACGACGGCAGCCGCCGCTTCCCGGTTCGCCATGAGCATCTTGATCTCGTCCCCGACGATCGCTTTAATGTTCGGCCAAAGCGTCTCAAGTTTCTTCTCGGCCTCGAGCAGTTCGTCTCGATCGGTCGTGTTGAGCGAATAGCCGAGTGAGTTGAGGCCGAAGCCCATTACTTCACGCGTTCCGTCCGCCAGTAAGATGTCGTTCTCGAGCGGCATGTCCCACAAGTCGTTCCACGACGTAATCTCACCGTCGACAAGTTCCGGGTTATAGACGATGCCGACCGTTCCCCAAAAGTAAGGGACCGAATATTTATTTCCCGGGTCAAACGACTTGTCGAGGAAACGCGGGTCGATGTTATCGAAATTTTCAAGCTTACTGTAATCGATCGGGATGAGCAAGTCATCTTCAATCATTTTGCTGATGGCGTAATCCGATGGGACGGCGATGTCGTAGGCCGTTCCGCCTTGTTGGATTTTCGTGAGCATCGCCTCGTTCGAATCGAACGTTTGATAGATAACTTTCAAACCGGTCTCTTCTTCAAACTCATCAATCAACTCTTCATCGATGTAATCACCCCAGTTGTAGACGACGAGCGTATTGTCCCCGCCGAACCCCTGAGCCATGTTGATTTGATAAATCCAAAACAAGATCCCGAAACTGACGACGACGGGCGTCGTCAACATGATGACCAATTTTTTCATCGTCTTACCTCCTTCGCCCCACGTCGTGCGAGTACGTAATACCCGATGACGAGCAGGAGCGTGAACAAGAACAGAAGCGTCGACAAGGCGTTGATCTCAAGCGAGATGCCTTGACGGGCCCGCGAGTATACTTCGACGGCAAGTGTCGCGAAGCCGTTACCAGTGACGAAGAACGTGACCGCGAAGTCATCGAGTGAGTACGTGAGTGCCGTGAAGAACCCGGCGAAGATGCCCGGCGTGATGTACGGCAAGATGACTTTCGTGAGCACATCCCACGTGCTCGCCCCGAGGTCGCGTGACGCATCGATGAGCGTCGGGCTCATTTCTTGCAACTTAGGCAAGACGAGGATAACGACAATCGGGACCGAGAAGGCGATGTGTGCCAACAGTACCGAATAGAATCCGAGTTGGATGCCAAGCATCGTGAACAAAATCAAGAACGACGCCCCGATGATGACGTCCGGACTGACGATCAACACGTTGTTGAGCGAGAGAAGCGACGTCTTCGTATACTTTTGTTTCGCCGTGTAAATGGCGAGCGCCCCGATGACACCGAGTATCGTCGAGATCGTCGCCGAAAGCAACGCAATCACAATCGTGTTCAAAACGATGACGAGGAGACGCGTATCCGTGAAGAGTGACGCATACCATTCGAGCGTGAATCCTTCGAATCCGCTCATCGTGCCGCCACTGTTGAACGAATAGACGACCAAGTAGAGAATCGGCGCGTACAGAATGAAGAACACCGCCATCAAATACAAGTTGGCCAATTTGATTTTTTTTCGTTTCATCGGCGCACCGCTCCTTTCGCACCCCAGTCACGCGTGATGACCATGACGAGCACCATCGCCAAAATTAAGAACACGGCAATCGTCGAGCCCATGCCCCAGTTTTGTGTGACGAGGAATTGTTGTTCGATTGCCGTCCCGAGCGTGATGACACGGTTCCCGGCGATGAGGCGTGTGATCATGAAGAGGGACAGCGCCGGGATGAAGACGATTTGAATCCCGGATTTGACGCCGTCGAGCGTGAGCGGGAAGATGACACGACGGAACGTCGTCCAGTTCGAGGCCCCGAGGTCGCGCGATGCATCGACGAGCGACGGTGGCAACTTCTCGATGGCGTTGTAGACGGGCAAAATCATGAACGGGATGAAGATATAAACCGAGACGAACACAAAGCTGAAGTCCGTGAACAAGATTTGCTGTGTCCCGATTCCAATCGCCTCTAAAAATTGGTTCGTGATGCCGTACGTCCCAAAGATGCCAAGAAACGCATAAGCTTTCAACAACAGGTTGATCCACGAAGGCAAGATGATGAGCAGAAGCCATAGTTGCTTATGCTTCGTCTTCGTCAACAAGTAAGCCGTCGGATAGCCGATCAGGAGCGAGAAGAATGTAATTAAGAACGCGTACCAAAACGACGACAACGTCATCGTCAAATACGTCGACGTGAAGAAGTTACGATAGTTCTCTAAACTTAAGTTCCCTTCGATATCAAAGAACGAGTAATACAAGACAAGGAACAGCGGTGCGATGACGAACAAGGCGATCCACACCCAATACGTCGTCAAATAGACCGTCTTCGCCGTTTGACTAGTTCGATTCATGGGCGACCTCCTCGTACGATTCGAGGCGACGGTCAAACTCTTCCTCCGTCTCCCCTAGGCGCATGACGTGAATCGCTTCCTCATCGAACGTGAGTCCGATTTTGGAGCCGACGACCGACTTTTTCGTCGAGTGGACGAGCCATTCGTTCCCTTCTTCGTCATAGCAGCAAATCTCGTAATGGACGCCACGGAACAGCTGTGAATCGACATCGACGACGAGTTTTGCCGCGTCAGTCGACGTCATCTCCAAATCTTCGGGGCGGATGATGACTTCGACGTTCTCATTGCGGTCGAACCCTTTGTCAACACAGTCGAACGTCTTCCCGGCGAACGTGACGACGTTGTCCTCGATCATGAGGCCCGGCACGATGTTTGATTCGCCGATAAAGTCGGCGACGAAGCGGTTGATCGGTTCGTCATAAATATCGGTCGGCGTCCCACTTTGAACGACCCGTCCGTTGTTCATGACAAAGATCTCATCCGACATCGCGAGCGCTTCTTCTTGGTCGTGCGTGACGAAAATGAACGTGATGCCGAGACGTTGCTGGAGTTCACGGAGCTCATATTGCATTTCGGTGCGCAATTTCAAATCGAGCGCCGAGAGCGGTTCATCGAGCAAAATCACTTCCGGCTCGTTGACGATGGCACGCGCGATGGCGACACGTTGGCGCTGTCCACCTGACATCTCATCGATTTCTCGCGTCTCATAGCCGACCAAGTTAACGAACTTGAGCGCCTGCTCGACTTTCGTCTTGATGTCGGCCTCCTTCATCTTCTTGATGCGAAGACCGAAGGCGACGTTCTCGAACACGTTCAAATGAGGGAAAAGTGCATAGTCTTGAAACACCGTGTTCACTTGACGTTTATTCGCCGGTACGTCATTGATCCGCTTTCCGTCAAAGTGAATGTCTCCATTGGAAGCCTCGACAAACCCGGCGATCAGCCGGAGAATCGTCGTCTTTCCGCACCCGGACGGCCCGAGCAACGTATAGAACTTGCCTCGCTCAATCTCAAAACTGATGTTCTCTAAGACGACGGTATCGTCGTAGCGTTTCGACACGTTATCAAAACGGATAATCGTCTGTTCGTTCATGTCATTTCCTCCTTATTCATAAATATGAATGTGTCGCGACGACTAGACATTCGGTCACGTCCTCGTAATCGTTGACAAGTTGGTGCGCGTCCGACGCGACATAGTAAAGTGTTTCACCGGCTTTGGCAAAATACGTATGGTTCCCAAGCTTCAAAGCGACGCGTCCCGATAACACATAGACGAACGTCTCCGAGCGAGAAGGCTCGTAACGCTTGAACTCACCGTGTCGGGCGAACGTCAGTAAAATCGGCTCCATCTCTTTCTCATTCGATTCCGGAATCAGCCACTCGGTCCGGTATTTCCGTTCCTCGTCGGTATAGACGGTCCGGTCGTCCTCCGTGTAGACGACTTTTTGAAAGATTTCTTCATCGAAAAACTCTTTCGGGGAACAGCCTAATACTTCTAATAAGTCAAAGAGTGTCTCAAGCGAAGGTGAACTCAAATCCCGCTCGATTTGAGAGATGTACCCTTTGCTCAAATCGGTTCTTTCCGCCAACTCTTCTTGCGTCAATCCGTTTTTGACACGGAGACGCTTCATTTTTTGACCGACTTCCAAGTCGCGTTCCTCCTTTCGACTTTGCGGCAAGTTTAGTGAAAGATGATTCCAACTAAAGAAAGTTTATAAATACTTAACTACAAAGCAAACAAATAGCGCCTTTTATTATAACCAACTGTAACACGTTTGCAAGTAAAAAATCACGCCGATGTGGCGTGATTTTAATGGATGTCTCGTTTTGACATCAGATGCTTAAATTTCTCGTTTTTCGTTTGGAACAAATGCAGCTGAGGACCGTACGCATCGATTTGTTGGACGACGTACTGAAACGATTTCGCCTCCCCCGGATACGGTTCCCCGGCGCGGGCAAGCGTCGTTTCAAAATCCTCCCACAGCACTTCGACCCACGTCAACGCTTCAAGCTCGCTGAGGACATCGTTCTTTTCTTTTAAAATTTTGGCCAGACGCTCATATTGCTCAGACCGGTTCATGGCGTCACCTCCGACAGCTCAGAGAGCGGAATCGCATGCTCCATCACTTCGCCTTCAAACGTCCCCCATCCCATGACGCCGTTGACGAATTTCAAACGGAATGGGCGTTCGTTATAGTTGACGATATACGTCGTTCCTGGTTTGAACGACTTCGGATCGACCAAATAGCTTTCCGCGATGGCGATGCGACGCAACACGACCTCAATCTCGCTCACCATCCCCATTTGCTCGGCTTTGCGTTTCCGTTCATGGAGCGCCCGAATCTCTTGTTCGAGCTCATACTTCGATAAGTCACTCAATCGTTTTTCCATTTCGTTCACCTCACTTGTAGCGTATCAGATTTTCCAAAGAAAAGAAAAAGGCGAAACTGAAACGATGTTCAGTTCGCCTTGAAGTTGTATAGCGGTTTGATCACTTGGTCGATCGTCACCGCCGGTTCGATATAGCGGACGATTTCTTTCATCGATTTATAGACGAATGGCGACTCGTCGAGCGTCGACGGTCGAACAGATGTCGACCAGACGCCTCTCATCGTCTGTTTGAACTCATTGAAATCGACTCGTTTTCGTGCCGCCGACCGAGACATGACACGTCCCGCCCCGTGCGGTCCCGAGAAGTTCCAATCCGGGTTGCCTTTTCCGGTACAGATGAGGGAGCCGTCGCGCATGTTCATCGGGATGATGACGCGCTCTCCGTCTTTAGCCGAGATGGCCCCTTTTCGAAGAATCATCGCCTCGTGGTCGATGTAGTTGTGCACGGTGTCGAATTGATCGACGACGTTCCAGTTCATCGCCTCGATAATAACATCCGTCATGGCGAGACGATTGGCCGCCGCGTACTGTTGCGCGATGCGAACATCATGCATGTAATCGGCCATCGCGTCTCCTTCGACGTACGCGAGGTCACGGAACTTCGTGCGAGCCGCCTTCTCTTGCTCGAGGTACGACGCGATATCACGTTCCCGGCCAGCCGCTTTCAAACGTTCAATCTCCTGTTTCACGTCCGCCGTCCCCATCATCTGTTCGATGGCCCGCTGTTGATAATGATTGGCGATTTGAACCCCGAGATGACGTGAGCCGGAATGGATGACGAGATACGTCCGTCCCCCGTCCTCATTCACTTCAATGAAGTGATTGCCCGAACCAAGTGTCCCGACGGAGCGCAAGGCGCGGTCGAGTTTGAACGGGGCGCGTACTTCTTCCAATGATAGATCGTCCGCATAAGGGTGCGCCGCTTCTCGAATATTCATCCCGCTCGGTACGAGTTGACGGATGACATCATCTAATCGTTGAAAATCGATCCGCTTCACCTTGATCTCAGTGCAGAGCATCCCGCATCCGAGGTCCACGCCGACGAGGTTCGGCACGACTTTATCGTGTATCGTCATCGTCGTCCCGACGACCGAACCTTTGCCGGCATGCATGTCCGGCATGATTCGAATCGTCGCTCCTTTCGTGAACGGTTGGTCGACGAGCGTCTGCAGCTGTGACCGCGTCATATCATCCATCCGTTCATTGAACACTTTGGCTTGATTATACTTTCCGATGATCTCCATACGTTCTCCTCTCTCAACTGATGGATTGTTGTTTGCTTTGCAGCTCATGCATGCGGGCGTAAACGCCTCCGAAGGCGATGAGCGACTGATGGTTACCGCGCTCGATGATGTGACCGTGGTCGAGGACGAGGATTTGATCGGCTTCACGAATCGTCGACAAGCGGTGAGCGATGACGAACGTTGTCCGCCCTTTCGTGAGCGTCTTGAGCGCTTCTTGAATGAGCGCTTCCGTTTCCGAGTCGACGCTCGCCGTCGCCTCGTCTAAGACGAGGATGGCCGGGTCGAAGACGAGGGCACGGGCAAAGCTGATCAGTTGGCGTTCCCCGCTCGAGAGCGAGGCACCGCGCTCGATGACCGGCTCATCAAGCCCCTGTGGCAGCTGTTTGACGAAACGGTCGGCTCCGACGGCCGTCAACGCTTGCCATATCCGATCGTCCGAAATCGTCTCGTCGCCGAGCGTCACGTTCGTTTTAATCGACCCTGTAAAGAGGAACGGGTCTTGTAATACGATGCCGAGATGGTCACGGACGGCCTGCGTCGGCAGTTTCGTCACGTCCAACCCGTCGATGTTGAGCGTTCCTTCCGACGGGTCATAGAACCGCATGAGCAAGTTCATGATGGAACTCTTGCCGCTGCCGGTATGACCGACGAGGGCAATCGTCTCGCCCGGAGAAGCATGAATATCGATGTGTTGCAGCACCGGCTTGCCGGCCTCATAGCTGAACGACACGTCTTTAAATTCGACCTCTCCTTTAAAGCGTGGAATACGTTCGCCTGACACGTCTTCTCCTTTTTCATCGAGCAGTTGGAACATCCGGTCGGCCGAGACGAGCGCTTGTTGCAACGGCGACAACTGGTTCATGATTTGCGTCACCGGCTCAAAGATCCGTGACACGTAATCGATATACGCGTACAGTATCCCGAGCGTGAGCACACTGCCCGTTCCGAGTGTCTGTGCACCGACGACCCAAATGAGGAGGGCGAGCGCCATGTTGCGGAAGAAGTTGACCAAGTTGTGCGACATGAGCGCATCGAGTTTTAATAGCTTCCGTCGTGTTTGGAAGTTATCGCTGTTCTTCTCGTTGAACTCGTCATACACCAGGTCTTCTTTCACATACGATTGGATGATCGGCATCGTTTGAATGCTCTCGTTCAACTGGGCGTTCATGTCGGCGACGAGCGCCCGGACACGGAAGTTGTTTCGAGTCGACAAGCGCTGGAACAGCTTGATCCAGACGATGACGACCGGGATGATGATGAGCGAGACGAGGCCGAGGCGCACGTCTAGGAAGAACATGGCGATCAAAACACCGATCATCATGACGACACTTTGGAACACGCGCGCGAGTACGCCTAAATACAAGTCGCGAATCGTCTCGGTGTCGTTCGTGACACGGCTGACAATTTTCCCGATCGGAGTCTGGTCAAAGTAACGGACCGGAATCGTCTGTAAGTGCCGCATGACGTCGAGCCGCATCGTCTTGACAATTGTATGGGCCGACCGTTGGAGAAGCATCTGTTGTCCCCAGTTCAACCCGGCCGCGATGAGAAGCAAGACGACGTAAAGCCCCGATAAGATGAGGACCGCCCGCAAATCCGTTTCATAAAATTGGAACACGTCGGTCGATGAGAGCGGCACGATATTCGCATACGTCGCTGTTTCCTCACTGCGTGTGATCGTGAGGACACCGTCGGCAACTTCACGGACACCCCCGTTCATGACGGCATCCGGTACGAGGTAGTATCCGTCTGTCGTCTGGACGATCGAGACCGGTCTTACGACCGCCTCCCCGTCGAGTCTCGATTCTTTCTCATAAGAATTTCCATCGAATGAGACGCTACCGCCTGATTCAACTTGGACCCAATCGCGCTCGATGGCGACAATATGGTCATCGATGATGATTTTTGCGATATACGGTCCCGCGAGTTCCGCACCGACCGCTAAAAAGAGTAACAACAGACCAAGGATGATGGAGCGCTTCACTTGTTTGGCATAGCCGACGAGTGAGCGAATCGTCTTCTTCCTGCGGACTGGATCTAATTGATATTGATCGATCATGAGAGATTCCCCCTTTTCCCGGATTACTCCGTCTCTCCTTGTCGAACGTATTGTTCGTAGTACCAACCGCGTCGTTCCATCAGTTGGTCGTGCGTGCCGCGTTCCGTGACGCGACCGTCCTGCAAGACGAGAATCTGGTCGGCATGGGCGACGGCTGACAATCTATGGGCGACGATGAACGTCGTCTGTTCAGCGCGGCTCGTGCGCACCGAGTCAATGATACGAGCTTCCGTCTTCGCATCGACCGCCGAGAGCGAGTCGTCGAGCAATAAAATTTCTGGGTTTTTGAGCAAGGCACGCGCGATCGACAGGCGTTGTTTCTGTCCACCTGACAGCATGACGCCTTGCTCCCCGACAACTGTGTCGAGTCCGTTCTCCAAATGTTCGATGTCGGTGTCGAAAGCAGCGAGTCGAATTGCCGTTTGCAGCTCGGCCTCCGTCGCCCCGTCCGATCCGAACAAGATGTTGTCGCGCACCGTCTTCGAGAACAATAGATGTTCTTGAGACACGTAGCCGCTCCAACCCCGAACCGTCTCGAGTTTGATGTCTGAGATCGGTACACCGTTAATGAGGAGCGAGTCATCGATCGGATACTCACGGATCAATTGGCGCAAGAGCGTCGTCTTCCCAGCCCCGGTCGGTCCGACGATCCCAATCGTCTCGCCGCGCGAAACGTGCAAGACGATGTCCTCGAGTGAGGGCCGATTCGCCCCTGGGTACTCGAACGTAAGAGACTTGAACGTGATTTTCTCCGGTGCCTCCATCTCGACGGAACCGCTCGAGACGACGTCCGGCTCTTCATTCATCGTGGCCTCGATCCGTTCAAGGCTCGCCGTGCCTCGTTGGACGACGTTGATCAATTCTCCGAACGCGTACATCGGCCAAATGAGCATCCCTAAATAAATATTGAACGAGACGAGTTGTCCGAGCGTGATGTCGTTCGTGAAGACGAGATACGTCCCGAACGACAGCCCGATCAAATAGCTCAGTCCGACGAGCAACTTGATGACCGGTTCGAACAAGACGTCGATTTTGGCGACGTGCATGTTTTTCGCCATGACATCGTCCGTGATCGTGTCGAATTTTTTCGTGTCCGCCTCTTCTTGGACGAACGAGCGCACGACGCGAAGTCCTGAAATCGACTCGACGACTTGATCGTTCATGACGCCGAACGCGTCTTGCGCCGCCGTGAAGCGGGCGTGGATCTGTCGGCCGAGCTTGTTCATCGACCAAGCGAGGAGCGGCATCGGCAACAGGGCTGCGAGCGTCAGTTTCCAGTCAATGAACACCCCCATGATGGTCAAGGCGATGAGCGTCATGTTGAACGAATCGACGAGCGTCATAACTCCAAACCCGGCCGTCCGTTCCACCGCTTTCAAATCGTTCGTCGCGAGCGCCATCAAGTCACCTGTGCGATGCTGTTGATAAAACCGCGGCGTCTGCCGGAGCAAATGACCGAAGAAGCGCCCCCGTAGTTTTTTCTCGAGCAAGAACGCCGTGCCGAACAGGCGGGCAATCCATAAATACGACATGACGTACGACAACACCATGATCCCGAGGAGCGACCCGACGATGACGATCAGTCGCTCCGTCGTCAGACTCCCTTCGCGGATCGCATCGATGGCTTGGCCGATGATCCACGGCGGAAGCATATCGACGAATCCGGTGATGATCAGTAAGATGATAGCGATGATATACGTCCGTTTTTGTCTTTTAATAAACCAATCCAATTGTTTAATCAGTTTCACGACTGATTTCCCCCTTCCGCCCTTTCCGAGCACGCAAAAAAGCGCACCTCACCTGATTGTGCAACCAATCGGATGAAGTGCGCTTGACAGTCTTCAGTCTTTTGCATGGTCAGGGAAAGGACACTACCCCTATCCAGCTGCCCGTTTAAGCAGTCAAATAAGAGTAGCCATATGATGTTGTGTGTGTGCGTTGTAGTGTTGTGATGTACTTCATCATGCTGGCTCCTCTCGTTTCATAGTTTTAAAATCTACTAAAACCTTAGCAGACTGTTCAGAAAATTGTCAATATTATTTTGTAAAGATTTTGTAATTTCTTTTAGTTCATGAAGAATGTCGCAAGAATGACTCCGACAATGCCTGTCGCCGTGACGTAATAGATCATCGGCATGAGCGTGTAGCGGATGATCGTCCCCTCTTTTCCGAGGAGACCCGCGACCGAGGCAACAGCGACGACGTTCAAGACGCAAATCATGTTACCGGCGTTCGCCCCTGCCATCTGCATCGACAAGGCAAGCGTCTCACTCATTCCGACTGAATCCGCGACACTCGTCGTCAAGCTCGAGAACATCATGTTCGAGAACGTGGCCGATCCGGACACGAACGACCCGAGCGCCCCGATCCACGGTGCAACGATCGGCCAGACACCGCCGAACGTATCGGCTGCTGCTGTGGCGAGTTCGACCGGCATCGACCCAAGACCGGCTCCACCGTTTTCCGAGTGGATGAAAATCCGGACCATCGGCACCGATGCGGCGAGTGTGATCAACGTCCCACCGATTCCGAGCGTCGTCGATTTGAACACTGACGCCACTTGTGACCAGCTCATGTTGTGCAAGAAGAACGTCGCGATCATCGTCAAGATGAACATGAACCCTGGTGAGTAGAACGGTTCCCATGACGTCGAGATGCCCGTCACCCCTAAAATGTCTGGGAGGTTGATGCGGACGCTTCGCGTCAATTCATTCAAGAACGGTACTGTACGTGTCAAGATGAGGAAAATCGTCAAAATCAAGTATGGTGCCCAAGCTTTCCACTGTGGAAGTTCACGCTTTCCTGTTTTGACGGTCGGTTGCTCGAGCGGCTCATCAAGTTCGTCGACATAACCGTCAAACGTCCAAACACGCTTCGGCATCAAAATGCCTTTTTTCGCCATGGCGACCAAGATGACGAGACCGGTCAAGCCTCCGAGCATTCCACCGAACTCAAAGCCGAGGACGAGCGTCCACAAATATGCCGGGACACTGTAGACGAGCGCCGCGACGAGTGCAATCGGCAACACTTCTAATGCCGGTTTAACTGATTTCGCTTTACTGAAGAAGCGCGTCAGCATCAAAATCAAGATGAACGGGATAAACAATCCGACGACCATGTCGATGAGGACCGTCTGCAAGACGACACTCGTCAAAAATTCGATCGCCTCAGGCTGGCTCACGTCGAGCGAGAGACCGTTCCCAATCCCAATCAATGCTGGCGTCCCGACCGCACCGAACGTGACGGCAGATACATCGGCCGATAAGGCGATGACAACGGCCGCAATCGGTGGAAAACCGAGCGCGATGAGGAGCGGGGCCGCGACCGTTGCCGGCGTCCCGAATCCTGATGCTCCTTCAATGAACGAGACGAACAGCCAACCGACGATGAGCACTTGGATTCGTGGGTCCGGGGTGATGGTGACGAATCCGGAGCGGATGGCGTTCATTCCGCCGCCTTCCTTCATCGTATTCATCATTCCAATCGCACCGTACACGATCCAAGCCGCCGTGATGGCGATGACAAGTCCTTGTAAGATTGCTGCCGTGATTTGTGTGACATCTAGTTGCCACACGAAGAAAGCGAGAAGTGCTGTTAACACGAGTGAGAGTGGCATCGCAACCGATGCCGGTAAACGCATAATGACCAATAAGATGAGCACGGCCACAATCGGCATCAGTGCTGTAATCCATTCGAAAATCGTCAATGTAGACCCACCTTTTCAGATTTTTCCCCTACCGTAAACCGATGTCCCATTACAATTGTTCTTCCGCGAGCCTGTCTAAGGCTCGTTCGATCACATCGTACGGAAACCCTTTGCGCCGAAGCTGCATCTTCATGCGCTGTTTCCGTTCGAACGCAGCGTACCCGCTATACTTCCGATTCAACTTTTCGGCTTGCGTCAGACAGGCCGTAAGCTCGACGTCCTCATCCTCGTTTTCCCAAAACGTATGAATCGCCTCTGAAATGATATCAAACGTGAAACCCCTTTGCATTAGGGTTTGTTGAATTCTTTGTTGCACTTCTGTGGCGGAACGGCGATTTGTTTCCAATTGTTTCCTTTTTACGAACTTTCCGGCCTTTTCGAGCTGGTCTTCGTGTGAAATCGAGGCGATGACGTCTTCGATCGTGTTCGGGTCGATCCGAAGCTGCGCCAGTTCCCGCTTGATTTTGATCGGTCCACTCGGACTCGTATTGAACTTCGTTTGAACGTACGCTTTGGCGAATTCGGCATCGTTCAAGTATCGTTGTTCTTTCAACCGTTCGATGACATGTTTGATCGCGGTCTCGCTTACTTCTTTCTTCACCAGATAGTCATGCACCTCTGAAACGGAGCGCATTCGGTACGACAAATAGTTGACGGCTGCTTTATACGCTTTTTGCTGTTCTTCTGCCTGAAGGACGTCACGGACAAAATCATCTTCGAGCTCCATCCCTCTCGTCAGTCCGTATTTGATGAAGACATCGACATCGATCGCAAAGGCGAACTCTTCCTTACCGTCTTTCTCGACGAAGACGTTTAGCCGGTCTTTGTTTTTTTGTTGCGTCGTAAATTTAGCAATTTTCACAAAAACCCTCCTTTTCCTAGTTCTAACATATCACGTTCCCCGCTCAAGAAGGATTTTTGATAAGTTAGAAGAAAGGGTATTCACAATACGAACGGTACGCTTTCTTTATGGAACTCATACCCGTTTTGAAATCGCTTCAATATACTGGAGGGAGACTCATGAAAATCGCAATCACAGGCGGGACCGGGCTCATCGGCCGCCCGCTCGTCCGCGCGCTCGCCGAAGCCGGCCACCAAGTCGTCGTCTTGACGCGCAATCCACGCCCGCGGCAAGGGGGCATCTCCTTTGTCGAATGGTTGACACCAAACAGTCATCCCGAAACCGCGCTCCAAGACGTGGACGCGTTCATCCATTTGGCAGGCGCCTCGATCAATGATGGACGATGGACGCATAAACAAAAGCAGGCCATCCTCCAAAGTCGAATCGACGGAACGAAAGAAGTCGTCCGTATCATTAAAAATATGAAACGAAAGCCAAACGTCGTCATTAGCGGTTCCGCGATCGGTATTTACGGAGAAGACCGATCGATCACCTACGCGGAGTCGACACCGCTTCCGGACCGGACAAACTTTTTAGGAAACGTTTGCGTCCTTTGGGAACAAGAGGCCGCCCCGATCAAAGACATGGGCATCCGGCTCGCCTTCATGCGGACAGGCGTCGTCTTGTCAAATGACGGCGGTGCGTTCCCGCTCATGAAGTTACCGTACACGTTCGGCGCGGGCGGCCGGATCGGCTCAGGGGAGCAATGGGTCCCATGGATTCATTTAGACGATCTCGTCCGACTGTTCGTCCACGTCATCGAGACCGACTCGATTGAAGGGCCTGTCAACGGGACAGCGCCGACACCCGTCACGATGGACGAGTTCGGCCAAACAATCGCCCGCGTCATGCACCGCCCGCACTGGTTCCCTGCCCCGGCCCCGCTCATGAAGCTCGCGCTCGGCGAAAAGAGCGTCATCGTTTTAGAAGGCGCGAAAGTCGTCCCGACGAAAGCGCTCAACCATGGGTTCAAATTCCGCTATGAGACGTTAGAGCCCGCACTAAAACAACTGTTACATTTAACTTGAGGAGGACATACGACACGTGAGTAATTTGTTAATTCGCAACGCCCATATTTATCCGATTACCGCTCCCCATTTTTACGGAGACCTTCGCGTCCGCGACGGAAAAATCGTAGAGATGGCTGAACTGCTCGACCCGGTTGACGGCGAGAGCGTCGTCGAGGCGGAAGGTAACTTCTTGTTCCCCGGTTTTATCGACGCCCATACGCACCTCGGACTTTATGACGAAGGAACCGGCTCGGTCGGGAACGATGCCAACGAGACGGTTGAAGCGATGACCCCGCACGCGCGTGCCATCGACGGTGTGTATCCGCTTGACGAAGGCTTCCGTGAGGCACTCATGGCCGGGGTAACGACCGTCCAAGTCATGCCCGGAAGTATGAACGTCATCGGTGGCGTGACGAGCGTCATCAAAACGCACGGCCGTTTCATCGAAGACATGGTTCTGAGGCGTTATGCCGGACTCAAGATGGCGCTCGGCGAAAACCCGAAGCGCATCCATAGCATGGGCAAGACCGGGGAATTGACACGGATGGGGATCATGGGACTTCTCCGTGAGGCGTTCCGTACCGTCGACTCGACGAAGACGATCGGCACGTTCGGCAGCCAGATGATCCAGCTCGCCCTCGATCGGAAGATGCCGGTCCGCGTCCATGCTCACCGCGCCGATGACATTCTCTCCGTCGTCCGTTTCGCCGAAGAGTTCAATCTCGACTACCGGATCGAGCATTGCACGGAAGGTCACCTTGTCGCCGAGAAATTGCGCGAACTCGGGGTGAAGCACGTCACGGTCGGACCGACGTTCACGCGCAAATCAAAGATCGAGCTTCAAAACAAGACGTGGGAGACGTACCGGATCCTCCACGAGCACGGTATGGTCGTCTCGATCACGACCGACCATCCGTACACACCGGTCCAATACTTGAATCTATGTGCCGGACTCGCCGCGCGTGAAGGGCTGCCGGTCGATGTCGCGCTACGCGCCATCACGATTCACCCGGCCGAATCACTCGGCGTCGCTGACCGGGTCGGCTCGCTCGAAGTCGGGAAAGATGCTGACCTCGTGCTCTGGAGTCACTTCCCACTCGACTACATGTCGAAGCCGATTATGACGATTGTGAACGGTCAAATCGTCTACGCGACAGAGCGTGCCAGAACGCATCATGAGATGGACTGATTTTCATTATTTTTCATAACCGTTTTTACGTATAATTTACTTGCATTTTTAAAAAATCTATATAAAATTATCTTGTAACTTCATAAAGCAACCAAGGCGGTTCGAACAGCGAAGCCAGAAGTATGCTTTCGTTACGACTATTCTTCAGCGGTCTGAAATAGGAGGAGGAATGTAAAGGTGCTCAAATTTCGTGAGCTCACCGACTGCGCGGAGTTGTTCGAACTGATGCAACACCCAGATGTCTTTCCGTATGTCCGTCAAAAGACGGTCCACTTTGACGAGTTTTTATTTAGCACGAAGCAAGTGATCGAGCTAGAAGAGCAAGGAAATATCATCTCACGCACCATCACGAACGAGTTCGGTACCCCGATCGGGACGATCAGCTTGTTCGATGTGGAGTCCGGCTACGGATTCCTCGGTACGTGGCTTGGCAAACCGTATCACGGGAAAGGTTACAATCAAGTCGCGAAAGAAACGTTCTTCTCTGAACTGTTCTTCGAGCTTGATATTGAAAGTGTGTTTTTGAAAATCCGAAAATCGAATGAGCGTTCCATCGCCGCGGCCGAGAAATTGCCATACGCGTTTTGCGCCAACGAGATTCGGTCTGAACTACTCACAGAGATCAACCAAGGCGACGTCGAGTACGTCCTTTACGAAGTCTCAAAGTCGAGCTTCCAACTGTATTTGCACTCGCTCCATGCGCCTGAATTCGACCATTCGTATGAAGCACAACTCGAAGCATAAGCCAATTCTGACAAAGAATTGGCTTTTTTGTGGCGTTTTTGTGTGGATTGCATGAGGACAACTTTACGGCAATGAATATTTCTGTTCTAATTCGAAGAGATAGGTATGATAGAAGTATGAGGGATTTGTCACACGCCCTGTTAACTGTTTTGTAAAGGAGAATGAATCATGTCAGAACCAGTGTTTCGTATCTTAGTTACCGATGATGAAGAACAAATGCGGGATTTGCTCGTTTCGAACTTAGAAAAGGAAGGGTACGAGACAGTCACCGCGACGAACGGTCTCGAGGCGATTGAACTGTTAAAAGCACAGTCGTTTCATCTTGTCCTGCTCGATGTCATGATGCCCGAACTCGACGGCCTCACGGCTTGCATGCGCATTCGTGAGTTCTCGAACGTGCCGATCATCATGCTCACCGCTCGTTCGGAAGAGCTCGATCGGATCCACGGCTTGAAAATCGGCGCGGACGACTACATCACCAAGCCGTTCAGCCCTCGTGAGTTGCTCGCCCGCATCGAAGCGACACTTCGCCGAACGCACAACTTCTCGAAAGAGCAGGAAGCGACGTTCGACGTCGGGGTGTTATCGATCGACATCGAGGGCCGGGCCGTCAGCGTCAAAGGAAAAACCGTCAACTTGACTCGAAAAGAGTTCGACCTTCTGTACTTGTTCATCACGAACGAAGATAAAGTGTTCTCTCGGGAACAATTGCTCGACCAGATTTGGGGAACCGAGTACCACGGCAACCTCCGGACGGTCGATACGCACATTAAAACGCTCCGCCTCAAACTCGGGGAAGCGGGCGGCTATATTCAAACAGTCTGGGGGATCGGCTATAAGTTCGAGGCGAACGTATGAAGCAATACACGATCCGGAAGCGGATTTGGATCACCATCTGGACAGCCAGCCTCTTCTCCGCGTTCGTGTTCATCATCATGACGTTTTACTTGTACGACAAGTTCTACATCCAGACGCAAGAAGAGCTGCTCATCAACCGCGGGGAGAAACTCGTCACGATCTACAAAGCCGACGGGTTCTCCGACGCGTTCTCGGACAGTATGACGTACACGAACGAACTGACCGAGACGAAAGTGTTTTTATCTTCTGTCAAAGAAGATGGCCTCGGTTCCGGCAAAACGTTTTTACGGGAACAAGACCTGGCACGCCTGCAAGACGGCTACGCCATCTCGGTCACACGCAAACACCCGACCGAGGATGTCGATATTCTCATGTCCGCCTTCCCGCTCATCCGTGACGGTGAACTCGACAACGCGCTCATCCTTTACATGGAGCTGAGTAAAATCAGCGAGCCGTTTCAGCCGATCCGGCTCATGATCACGTTCTTGCTCATTCTCATGATCGTCAACTTGCTCATTTTCGGCACACAAATCATCGATACGATCATCCAGCCGCTCATTCAGATGAAACGGGCGTCCCAAGTGTATGCCAAAGGCGACTTCTCACACCGTATCCCCATCTATTATGATGATGAGATCGGTGAGCTCGCCGAGACGCTCAACCGGATGGCCGAATCGCTCGGTCTCGTCGAAGAGCAACGGAAGGAGTTTTTGGCGAACGTCAGCCACGAGCTTCGCACCCCGCTCTCCTATATTCGTGGATATACCGAGATGCTCCAAGACCCGGCGATCGATGAGAAGACACGGAAACAGTATTACGAGATTATCGAGAACGAGACGAATCGCTTGCAACGACTCGTCACCGACTTGCTCGACCTCGCCCAACTCGAACGTGACTCTTACCCGATGACGAAAGAACCGGTCGTCTATTCACAAGTGCTCGAGGACGTGCTCTACCGGTTCGAGCCGATCGCACAGGCAAAAGGCGTCACGATTCAGACGGACCTCGATTTCGAGCTCATCATCCTCGGGGACCACGACCGCCTCGAACAAGTCGTCGGGAATTTGCTCGATAACGCGTTGCGGTATACGGAGGCCGGCAAATCGATTCATGTGAAGACATTCGCCGAGGAAGGGTATGCCATCACCGAGATTCGTGATGAAGGCCGAGGCATCCCGAAAGAAGACCTCGACAAATTGACGGAACGGTTCTACCGCGTCAACAAGTCAAGGACGCGAGAAGACGGCGGCACCGGTTTAGGCCTCGCCATCGCCAAACACATCATGGAACGTCACGGAGGCTCGATTCATTTCGCTTCCGAAGTAGGTCAAGGCACGACGGTCACACTCGGCCTGCCACTGCTACCGGATAACGAATTCGACATATAAAAAAGGCAGCTGCGGCTGACTATCAGACTGTAGACAAAACATTGTCTGCAGTTTTTTTGTTTTCTCGACCGGGCACAGCTCGCTTGGTCGGTCCACGCATCAATCCCTCTTTTCGTACCCTCGTCCCTGTTTTATAATGAGAGGTAGAGAACCCGTCATGGGGGCGAATCGAACGATCAGGTAATCAACAGAATTGGAAACCAATCGAACACAATTGGAGATGGTCACGCTAGACGAGCGCGTGTTCGCGAACGCAAAAGAGAAGCATGGCATGCGTTGGACCCGTTACCGAGGACTTGAAAAAGTTTCAATGCAGGCGATGCTCACCTTTGCTGCCCTCAATCTCAAGAAGATGGCAGGCTGACAGGGTCTCGGGCAGAGCACCTCAAGGCCCGAAAACGAAAAAGTCACGTTTCAGTTCGCCTGAAACGTGACTTTGTCTTCAATCTGAAAGGCAGCCGCGGCTGCCTTTTTTATATGTCTTGGCCTTTGAACGTTTCTTCCGATTCGTTCATGAGACGCTCACGCTCGGCGTGCGTCTGCGGGAAGCCGTTCGCTTGCCACTCGGCCCGGTGGTTCGAATCGAGTTGAGTGAGCCCTTCCTCGGCCTCGTCCTTATCCGAATCGACGCTCTCCATCCGGTCCATCTTGCTCCATGTATCCTCATCACGGTCTTGTGTCAACAAGGCCGCCACTTTCGGTGCTACGAGCGCGGCACCGGCGACACCGAGCACGATGCCCATTAAAACTTTCTTATCCATACGTTACCCCTCCTTAGTGACTATGTACGGATAATTCCACCATTGTTTCAAATCGAAACCATTTCGTGAAGCGTTTACACGAAAACGGAAAGTGGAATAACAGAGAAACAAGGAGGCGAGACGAATGAAAAAGCAGAATCAACCATTTAAGCGTCGCTTCGACAACCCGGACGCCGTCGATACGGACAAAGACAGCATCTTCGATCAAGAAGGGATGGAGACGGTCGATCCAATCCCAGTCGAGGAACTGAACCAAGAAGTAAAAGACGAGAAACGAAAGCGACACTCCAAAAACGACTCCGTCAGCGAGAAAAAATATGACTAACGTAAAAGGATGCGGCTCGTGATATGCTCCCCAATAGGTAGACAGATGAAATAACAAATCTGTTTATCTGATTGGGGAGTGTTTTTTTATGGCGAGAAGTCGGCATACGATCGAACAAAAATTGAGTGCGCTGCGCATGATGGAAGAAGAGACATATACTTGGAAGGAAATCATGGAGGCTCATGGCGTCTCTAGGTACACCCTCCAGGTGTGGAAAGTGAAATTCGATACCGGCGGGATCGATGCGTTGAAGGAATCGAAGGCATGGAGATCTTACACCAAGGAACGGAAAATCGCGGCCGTCCGTGACTATCTCGATGGGTTCACTAGAATGGAGGTGCTCTCCAAACATCACATCAGTAGTTGGTCTGTTCTTCAAAGATGGATTGAGAAGTATACTAGTCATAGCGAGTTAACAGATTCGAGAAAAGGGATGGGTCGAGCTATGACAAAAGGAAGAAAAACTACATTCGAAGAGCGCTTTGAGATCGTGAAATATTGTTTGGAGAATGGGCGCAACTACCAGCAGACCGCGGAAAAATTTCAGGTGTCCTATGCCCAGGTCTATGGCTGGATCAAAAAGTATGACACGGACGGGGCAAAGGCGCTCCTGGACCGCCGTGGGCGTACGAAGTCAGAGGACGAACTAAGTGAAGAAGAGAAGCTTAAGCGCCGTATCCGACAAATGGAGCTTGAGAACGAACTTCTTCGTGCGGACAACCTGTTCCTAAAAAAGTTGGAGGAGATCGAGAGGAGGTCATGATCAGCCAGGTACGGCTACAGCAACGATATATCGCCATCAAAGAATTGAACGAAGAGGAAGCCCTTTCGATCGTGCTCCTCTGTCGAGTCGCCGGCAGCTCACGGGCGGCCTATTACAAATGGTTGAATCGCACCATACCGGTGCGTCAAGAAGAGAACGAGAAGCTTCTGGAGGACATTCGTCTACTCTATGACCAGGCGAACGGCACATACGGGTACCGTCGGATCACGATGACCATCAATCGGCTGCGCCGGCAACAGAGCCTGTCCCCATTCAATGAAAAGCGAATCTATCGCTTGATGTATAGCCATGGGATCCAATCGATCATCCGCCGGAAGCGGAAGAGACATAAGAAATCGACGCCACAGCACGTGGCCGAGAACCTGATGAACCGAGAATTCAGTGCGTCCCGGCCAGACGAGAAATGGTGCACCGACGTCACCGAGTTCAAATACGGTGCCGGGAAGAAGGCATATCTGAGTGCGATCATCGACCTGTATGACGGCTCGATCGTCGCCTATCGCATCGGGAGGTCCAACAACAACAGGCTCGTGTTCCATACGATGATGCCAGCCATCGCGGGGCTCCGTACAGGAGCACGTCCGATGATCCATAGCGACCGAGGGTTCCAATATACTTCGAGAGGGTTCAAACGGATGGTAGAAGACGCGGGAATGACCCGCAGCATGTCCCGGGTCGGGCGTTGCATCGACAACGCCCCAATCGAGAGTTTTTGGGGCACCTTGAAAGTGGAGATGTACTACTTGCGTGAGTTCCAGGCCTATAACGAACTCACGAGAGCCATCGAGAACTACATATCGTTCTACAACCACGATCGTTTCCAGAAACGACTAAACGGCTTAAGCCCTGTCGAATACAGGTCTCAAGCCGCCTAGGCTGGTTTTCATTATTTGCCCTGTCTACTTGACGGGGAGCAGTTCATCGGCCGCATCCTTTTACGTTAAATCTTTTGGCGAGAAGCCGTATGGAAGCATCTCTTCTTTTGTCATTACTTTCGTGTCTCCGGCCATGTTCGCCAAAATCAACGTGAAGTCGTCGCCCGCAAACTCGGCGATGACTTGGCGGCAGGCGCCACACGGTGAGATCGGCCCGTCCGTGTCACCGACGACAACGACCGTCTCGATCGTCTTGCTGCCTTCTGACACGGCCTTAAAGATGGCCGTCCGTTCAGCACACATCGACAAACCGTATGAGGCGTTCTCGACGTTACAACCTGAAATCTCTTTCCCCGTCTCATCGATGACGACGGCACCAACGTTGAACTTCGAGTAAGGGGTATAGGCGCGTGACCGTGCGTCAATCGCTTTATGGACGAGCTCTTGCACTTTTTCATGTGGGATCATCTGATGTTCCTCCGCTTCTATTGATAAAAGAAGTCTGACATCTGAACTATAACGTGAAAACGCTTTCCTAGCAAGCGTTTTCACCGTCCCGTCAATATTTTTTCTTTTTCTTCTTCTCGAAGACGACGACCGACTCGACGTGCGCCGTTTGCGGGAACATGTCGTACGGTTGGACGTAGTTCACTTTGTATCCGGCTTTCATGAGTTGGTCCGCGTCACGGGCGAGCGTCTGTGGGTTACACGACACATAGACGAGTCGTTGTGCTTTCGAAGAAATGATCGCGTTCAACAGTTGGTGGTCCACTCCGGTCCGTGGCGGGTCGACGACGATGACGTCAGGGATCCATCCGTCTTTCACCCAACGCGGGATCCAGTGCTCGGCCCGGCCTTCGACGTACGTCGCATGGTTGAACCCGTTCTCACGCATGTGGGCGTTAGCGTCTTCGACCGCTTCCGGGACGACTTCCATTCCGCGGATTTCTTTGGCATGCGGCGCGAGCCAAAGCCCGATTGACCCGACGCCGGCATACGCGTCGATGACACGTTCTTCACCCGTCAACGCGGCCGCCTCGACGACTTCACGGTACATGACCTCGGTCTGGGCCGGGTTCAGTTGGAAGAATGCGCGTGGCGACAAGTGGTAATGGACGTCGTCGAGTTGTTCGTCCATCTTCTCTTGTCCGGCGATGTGGATGGTGCGATAGCCGAAGATGACACCTGAACGGTTCGAGTTGATGTTCAAATGGAACGAGACGACGTTCGGTAACGCCATGATGCGGTCACTGAGTTCGTCTAAGTCCGGCACGTCCTCATGACCGACGACGAGGACGACTTGGACGTCGTTCGTCTTATAACCTGAACGGACGACCACAGTACGGGCAAAGCCAGTATCCCGACGAGCATCGTACACCGGGATGTCGAGTTCGTTCAAGATGCGGACGATGGCGTTATTGATGTTCGTCGTGTCGCGCTGTTGGACCATACAATGTTCAATCGGGACGAGCGTGTTCGAGTTCGGTTTATAGAGACCTGATACGATCTCACCACGACGGACGCTGAGTGGGAACTGGGATTTGTTTCGGTAGTACCACGGGTCTTCCATCCCTTTTGTCGGGCGAATGTCCGACTTGTCGACGTTCAGCTTCGTCTTTTGACGGAACGCGTTGCGAACAATTTCTTCTTTATACTCCATTTGCAGGCGTGGGCTCATATGCTGAATCTGACAGCCCCCACACTCGTCATAGATTGGGCACGGCGGTTTGACGCGGTCTTTTGACGCGTTGTCGCGCTTGACGACACGAGCCTCGGCATAGTTGCGTTCGACGCGTGTGATTTCGACTTTCGCCTCTTCGCCCGGCAACAAGTTCGGAATAAAGACGACCATCCGATTGATGGTCGCTATTCCTTCCCCGTTAATTCCGAGACGTTCGGCGGTGACGCTCTTATAATCTCCTACGATCAGTTTCAATGTGTTTCATCCTTTCGATCCTTGTTCTAAATCTTTGGCGTAACGTACGACTTTCGCACGTAAGGAATCAATGTCAGCTAACAGGCGATGCAAATCCTCTGGCGTCGTGTGCTCGTCCAACGTATTGACTGACAGACAGAGCAATTCCGTTCTCGATTTCAACACATTCATTTTTCCTGCCGTATCGGTTCGTGATTTACCCATCTCATGATCGCTCCTTTAGTTCGTGACAAAGAGTTGTTATTATAGCATACTATTTCGTGTGACTAGATGAAAAGGTGGAATCAACATGCAAAACATCTCGACAACGTTTGATCCGTGGGAAGCGTACCTCGATCAAACCGAGTTCGGTCGCCTCGTCCTTTCGAACGTCGAAGTGACGACGACCAAACTATGCAACATGCGCTGCGAACACTGTGCCGTCGGCTATATGCTCGACCAGACCGAAACGCCTGAAGTTCCCCTCGAACTGCTCATCTCGCGTCTCGACGAGATTGAACACTTACGTGCGTTCTCGATTACAGGCGGCGAACCGATGCTATCGATGAAATCGGTCCGCAACTACGTCGTGCCGCTGCTCAAATATGCCAAGGAACGCGGGGCACGAACGCAAATCAATTCGAACTTGACGTTGCCGTTGTCTCGCTACCATCTTATTACCCCTTACCTCGACGTTTTGCACATTTCGCATAACTGGGGAACGGACGCCGACTTTTTAGAAGGCGGCTTTGCGATGATGGATCGAAAACCGAGTGAGGCGGCACGCTTGAAGATGCTCCAGACGATGAAAGATAACGCCCGGGCGCTCACGTCAGAAGGCATCATCGTTTCGGCCGAGACGATGCTCAACAAGCGGACGATCCCCCATTTGAAGGCGATTCATGAGGAAATCGTCTCGCTCGGCTGTCAGCGTATGGAGGTGCACCCGATGTACCCCGCCGATTTTGCGAGTGCGCTCGAATCGGCCTCGCTCCCGGACATTCGGAAAGCCATCCACGACCTGCTCGACGCGCGCGACGAAAACGTCTGGATGTTATTCGGTACGTTACCGTTTTATGCGTGTTCCGACTTACCGGAAGACCGAGCCTTGTTGAAGCGGCTGCATGAAGCGAAGAACGTCACCGTCCGAAACGACCCAGATGGTCGTTCACGCCTGAACACGAACATATTCGACGGCGAGATTATCGTCACCGATTTCGGCGACGAGCTTGGATCACTCGGGACACTGTATGATACTTCGTTTCAAGAGGCGTATGAGACGTGGACGAACAGCGCCTTGAACGCGACGTTGTCTTGTCATTGCCCGGCCGTGAAATGTCTCGGACCGAACGCCCTCGTCAAACAAGCCTATTATCCGAACATCGACTTCCAAAAACGTGTCGCCGACCCGTTTTGATTCCTTCACATCGGGAAATATTTACTATATAAACCGAATCGAGGTGTATGAGATGACTGCCATCTATGTATTCATGATCACCGTCATGGCCATCATCATTTTCGGTGGTGTGCTTAGCATCTTATTGACAGCCGCATTCGTTTCAGACAAAGTAGACCGTGATGAAGTCTTTAGTCAAGGCAGTTGGGACGACGAGCTCTTACATTTGAACCATCTCTCCCAACCGATTGACGAAACAAAAAGCTGAGAACCTTCTCAGCTTTTTACTATGTGACGACGAGGTGAACTATGCAACGGTTTCGTTTTTCGATTTTATTGCTCATCGTATTTATTTCCGGTTTGATTCAAGGGGCGCTCATCCCGCTGTTGTCAACGCTCATCGAACGCGACGGGAACTCCGCGTGGCTGAATGGCCTGAACGCCACGATGCTCTATCTCGGCGTCATCGTCTCGGCGCCGCTGCTCGAACGGTTCGTCCGCAAATACGGGTTCCGGCCGACCATCGTCTTAGGCATCGTCTTGACGGCGCTCGCGACGTTCTTCTTACCGCTTTGGCCGACGCTTCTCGCCTGGGCCGTCATGCGCTTCGTCATCGGTTTTGGTGACTCCGCGCTCCATTACGGCTCACAAGTATGGGTGACGTCCGTGAGCGAAAAGCGCAGTCTCGGCCGGGCGATGGCGTATTACGGCATGTCGTTCAGTCTCGGCTTCGCGGTCGGTCCGCTCATCGCGCCGCTCGTCGACATTCATTTTTGGTTACCGTTCCTCGTCTTGATCTTCTTCTGTCTCGCCTCACTCTTCTTCATCTTTAAAGTGGAGAACGAATTTCCTGAAGCCGAGAAAGTGAAGACCGATTCGACCGGACGAATCCGGCTCGTCTTGATCGGTGCCGGGTATACGCTTCTCCCTGCCTTTACATACGGTTTTCTCGAAGCGAGCCTAAACGCGAACTTGCCTATCTTTACAGTCCGAAACGACATCGGCCTCGCCCAGACGAGTACGCTCATTACGACGTTCATCGTGGCATCCATCGCGGTCCAACTCCCGCTCGGCCGCCTCGCCGACCATTTCGGGAAGAAACGGATCCTGCAAATCGTGTTGACGCTCGGCACGTTGTTGTTCGCGCTCGCGAACTTGGCCGTCGACCATTACGCCTGGCTGCTCGTCTTGTTCGCTTTAGCGGGTGCCGGCCTCGGGTCAACCTATTCTCTTGGCCTCGCCCATATGACCGAAGTGTTGCCGCGTTCGCTTTTACCGACGGGGAATATGCTCTATAGCATCGCATTCAGCGTCGGATCGATTAGTGGACCGATGATTGGGGCGTTTTGGATCAGTTTGCCAAAAGACGTGTACTTCCTCATGTACGCACTCATTCTCGGCATCCTCGCCGTCAGTCTGTTCACGGCCAAAGCCAAACCGATCGATATATAAAAAGGGATGGTGCTCTCAGGAGCCCCATCCCTTGTCGTTTATTCTCTCGCCGGACCGACGCGGACGTCATTTCGCTCGAACGCCTGAATGAACACTTCATCGAGCGCGAACGGTTCTGTCTCAAGTGTGGCTAATACGTCTGACTTGAGCGTCACCTCGATAATCCGGTCGTTGATTTGCCACTTCGTCTGGATGTCGTCACCTTGCCGCACGGCGCGCGCATCCACTTGATCATGGTGCTCTTTCAACCCCCGACTCACGCACTTCATCACGTACTTGACGTACTCATCACGCGGCTGACGCGAGACGAGTATGTTGCGGACAATATGGTTTCTCGTCACGTTCCCTTCCTCCTTCCTTTACCAATCTGTGTACGCAAGTCTTTACGACGAAGACCGACAGTGAACTGAAAGAATTCAGAATTTTTAATATATTTTGCCATGAGAACACATTTTCGTCAACCGCGTCTCTCTGTCATTTGCTCACAGGGCCGCGTTTGCGGCCTTGGAAGTAAGTGGACAAGTAAATACCGGCGACGACGAACAATAATCCAACGAGTGCGTTCCACGGAATTGTTTCTCCGAGCATGACATTCGATAGCAACACCCCGAACAAGGGAACAAAGAACATATAGAGCGACACACGGCTGACCGGGTTATGTTTCATCAGCGTGTTCCATAACGTGAACCCGATTGCGGATAAAAGAGCCAAGTAGAGCAAGAACAGGTAAGTCTTCATCGTGTATGGCAAGAAGACGCCGCTCGGGTCAAGCATCACGCCGACGACAAGCAGTCCGAGCGAGCCAATGACCATCGCCCAAGCCGTCATCGGTGCGACGTCATGGCTACGCGAGTAATCTTTTGCGATCAAGTTACCAAACGCCCCTGAGATCATCGCTAGAATGAGCAAAATCTCGCCGACCCCAAAACCGATCTCTGAACTCGCCGATGGCCAGTTCGCGATGACGATGCCAGAGAACCCGAGTGTGAGCGCGATCCCTTTCAAACGGTTCAACCTGTCGTCTTCATAACGAAAGTGAGCGAGTGCCATTTGGAAGAACGAAGTCGACCCGGCGATGATCGATCCTTGAACCCCCGTCGACAGCGACAATCCGACGTAAAAAAACAAGTATTGTAGAAACGTCAAAAACGCACCGAGATGCGCGTAGGCTTTCACACGCCCGACCGTCAAACGGATGGGACGCTTAAAGACGGTCCGACTGATCAACAACAGCAATAGCCCGGCGAGCAAGAAACGTTCACCGGCAAAGATCAATTGTTGTCCGTACTCATCCGCCCCGATTTCAAGTTCTTCGTAGCTTAGTTTGATGAACGGGAAGGCGCTTCCCCATAAAAATGTATTAAACAACGCCAATAATGTAACGGTCCAAGGCCGTTGAAACAAGTTGGGCATGACACGAAATCTCCTTAATCTTTTAGTTTGTGAGTTGTTATCTTCCATGATAAAATGAACTTAAATGATAATTATTATAAATAAGGTATTCGCTTAATAACCGATTAATCCTTAATTTTAGGCAAAAGATAATGATAATCATCCTCACCAATTATCATTTGAATGATATATATTCTCAATTAGAAAGAGGTGCCTCATGAACACATCAACCGCCACACACGAAAAAAGCCACGTCTTCAAACGGGCAAATTGGTTCGAACATATCGAGCTCATCATGGCGCTCATCAGCGGTGTATTGATTGTACTCGCATACATCACCGAAAAACAAGTTGGAACGTCTTGGGTTCACGTCACCCTTTATTTGGCTGCCTTTTTAATCGGCGGCTACGCTAAAGCGAAGGAAGGATTGACCGACATGTGGGAGACAAGGTCGCTAAACGTCGAGCTGTTGATGATCATCGCGGCAATCGGAGCCGCTTCGATCGGTTATTGGATGGAAGGTGCCATCTTGATTTTCATCTTCGCCTTATCGGGTGCGCTCGAGACGTACACGATGAACAAGAATGAACGCGCCCTCGAATCACTGATGGAACTGCAGCCGGAACAAGCGACCCGATTTAACGACGAGGGCGGGTTAGACGTCGTGCATATCGACGAACTGTCGGTCGGGGACCGGATTTACGTCCGCCCTGGGGAACGAATCCCGGTCGACGGACGCATTTTGAGCGGTGGCGCCTCGATCGAGGAAGCTGCGATCACAGGTGAATCGATTCCAGTCGAGCGCAACGTCGGTGACGACGTGTTCGGTTCGAGTGTGAACTTGAACGGCGTTTTGACGCTCGAAGTCACAAAACTCGCCACGGAGACGTTGTTCCAAAAGATCATTCAAATGGTCCAACAAGCGCAGGAAGAGAAGTCCCCGTCCGCCCAATTCATCGACCGCTACGAAGGACGTTACGTCCAAGTCGTCTTGTTCTCGGTTGCGGCCATCATCTTGCTCGGTCCCGTCTTCACGCCTTGGTCGCTCGAGACGAGCATATATCGTGGCATGATTTTGCTCGTCGTCGCCTCCCCTTGTGCGCTCGTCGCAGCGATCACGCCAGCCGCTTTGGCCGCCATCGCCTCGTCCGCCAAACACGGCATCTTGTTTAAAGGCGGCGTCCATATCGAGAACATGGGGCGGCTCAAAGCTATCGCGTTCGACAAAACAGGAACACTTACGATCGGAAAACCCGAAGTCCAGCACGTTCTGCTTCACCCGGACGTCACACAACATGACGTCTTCCGGATCGTCAGTTTGATTGAAGAGCATTCGATGCACCCGCTCGCCGAAGCGCTCGTTGCCTACACGGGAAAACATACCGGCACGATGGAACAGTTCAAAGACGTCACCGGTTCAGGCATCGAGGCTATGATTGACGGCGTCACGTACCGGGTCGGCAAACAAAAATTCGCGGACGCGAGCGGCGACTTTTTCCTTGATCAAGTCGAACGATTGAAAGAAGCCGGCCATACGCTCGTCTTCATCAGTGACGAAACCCGAACCCTCGGGGCTTTCGCCTTGCGTGACACGCTACGTCCAGAAGCGAAGCAAGCGATCGAGCGCTTGAACCGTCTCGGTATCGCCACGATCATGATCACCGGCGACAATGAGGCGACTGGGCGGGCCATCGCGACAGAAGCTGGTTTGACCCGTTATATCGCCGAGTGCCTGCCGGATGAGAAGGTCGAACAAATCAAGTTGTTGAAGGCAGAGTATGGGTCGATCGGCATGATCGGTGACGGCATTAACGACGCCCCCGCTCTCGCCACAGCCGACGTCGGCATCGCGATGGGCGAAGGGACAGACGCCGCTCTTGAGACGGCGGATGTCGTCCTCATGAAAAACGACCTCGTCCGCCTCAGTTCAGCCATCGAGCAGTCGCGCAAACTGAATCGAATCGTCCTTCAAAACGTGATCTTCGCCCTCGGCGTCATCCTCGTCTTGATTGCTACGAACATCTTTGAACTGCTCGTCATGCCGTTCGCCGTCGTCGGACACGAAGGGTCGACCATCCTCGTCATATTGAACGGTCTCCGTCTGCTCAGCTCATCGTGGGACTGACAAATTTCGACACGTCACGAAACCGTCATTGAAAGCAAATGCCGATTTCGCTATAATTGAAACAATGTGTCTAACAGACCGAAACAATAGGTAGATTGACTAAAGGTGGTACAAGGTATGAATACGATTGCAGTAATCGGCAAAGTGTTTGTCGACATAAAAGGAACGTCGTTCGCCCCGCTCCATAAAGATGCGAAAAACGTCGGAGATATCGCCTTCTCAAACGGTGGCACCGGACGAAACGTCGCTCAGAACTTAGGTGTCCTCGGTAACGATGTTCGGTTCGTCTCGACCGTGACGAACGATCAAATCGGAATCGGTGTCCTCGAAGAACTACGCAGTTTGAACGTCAATGTCGAACACGTCGACTTGCTCGAAGACAACGGCATGGGTATGTGGCTCGCGGTCATGGACAATAACGGTGACCTCCAGACGTCAATCTCAAAACAACCTGACGAGGCGATGATGGAACAATGCATCCTCCGTCGCATCGATACCGTTTTCGCCGAGAGCACGGCTGTCGCCATCGACCTCGACTTATCGGTCAACGTCTTAAACGAGACGATTGAATTGTGCCGTGAGATGAAACTCCCGCTATACGGTGTATGTGGTCACCTCTCGGTCATCGAACGCAACCGTCACTTGCTCCAAGGGTTCACGGGCTTCATCTGTAGCCGCGAAGAAGCCGAGATTCTCTCGGATATGTCCATCGTCACGGTTGACGATGCCCTTCGCGTCGCCGAGGTGCTCGCCATGAAAGGAGCGCCGCTCACGATTGTCACGATGAGCGAGCTCGGAGCCGTCTACGTCGACCTTCGCACGAACGAACAAGGTCACGTGCCGACGACGAAAGTGAAAGTTGCCGACTCCACAGGCGCCGGGGATTCCTTCTTCTCTGCCGTTATTTCCGAGCTCATGAAAGAGCATTCGATTGAAGATGCACTTCGTCTCGGCATGCGTGTCGCCGGGAAAGTCATCGGCTCTCATGACAACGGACTGACGCCTGAGATGTATGCTTCACTTGAACAACCAACACGTGACTGAGCTAACGCATCGACCGCCGTGTCGATGCGTTTTGTTCTCGGTTTGAAGAAAGGAATGATTGAATTCATGAGAACGAAACAACGGAGCGCCATCATTCTCGTCAATGAACAAGATGAGATCGCCCTCATTCGTCGCGAAAAAGCTGACGTCCTTTATTATGTCTTCCCGGGCGGAGGTGTCGAATTTGGCCATACGACCGAAGAAACGGCGATACGCGAAGCATACGAGGAACTCGGCGTACACGTCGAACTTGAAGGCGTCGCCGCCCATGTCGCATTCAACGGTGAATTGAACCCCTACTACTGGGCCCGCGTCACCGGTGGCAAATTCGGGACCGGGACGGGCGAAGAGTTTCAAGCCGAACAGACAGAAGGATCCTACACACCGATGTGGATCAAACGGAGTGCACTCAGCCACCTTCCCGTCCGTCCGCCCTCGCTCGCAGAATTGCTTAGTCAGTCTTCAGAGCGCTTCTACGACAAAACATTGGCTGAATATTGAATTTATAGTGTAACCTCCTCACAAATCGGGAAGATAGTTTCTAACGATAACGTTCAGGAGGCATGCTATGGACACGAAAGAAGTGAAAGAAAAAAAGAATTGGCTCGCGTTCGGAAAAGAATTATTGCGCCGATTTAAAGAGCATAACGTCCAAGACTTTGGTGCGACGCTCGCTTTTTTTTGGTTTTTATCTATTTTCCCAGGAATCATCTTCATTCTGGCGCTGCTGTCGTTCTTTGACATCACACAGGCGTCATTCCAAGAGCAGTTGAACAACTTGGCCCCAGGCGCGGCCGCGACCGAGTTCCTATCGGGCATCTTTGAAGCGCTCGGGGAACCGCGTGGCGGACTGCTCTCCATCGGTGCGATTTTAGCGATTTGGTCGGCCTCGAAAGGGGTCGAGCGGCTCATCAACATGGCGATTCACGCCTACGGGGAAGACAACGAACGAAATTTCTTTGTCAGTAAAGGCATCGCCCTCGGATTGACGTTCTTACTCGGTGTTGGCGTATTGCTCCTCATCGTCTCGAACGTGTTCGGGTCGCAGATCATCTCGTTCCTTATGGAATTCCTTCCGATTTCCGGGGCCGAGGTCATCTTAATCAATATTTTCCGTTACGCGCTGACGACGGTCATCTTGATTTTGACGCTGTCGATTTTCTATAAAATCGCACCCCAGCAACACGTCTTTTGGAAGAGCACGATTCCAGGCGCCATTTTCGGGGTCATCACGTGGCAACTCGTCTCGCTCGGGTTTAGTCTATACGTGTCGAACTTCGGAAACTACGATTCGACGTACGGTTCGCTCGGCGGAATTATCGTGACACTATTATGGCTTCAATTGACCGGTATGATCATCTTGATCGGCTCCGAGATCAACGCCACGTGGATGCGATTCTTCAAGTCCCCAAGCGAACAAGAATATGAACGTGATTTCAAGAAGAACAAGAAAGCGAAGAAAAAAGGCGAAACAGAAGACGATTATAAAGATATCCCAATCAATACGTACGGATAAGAAAAGGCGAACTCGACAGTCGAGTTCGCCTTTTCTTATTCACACCTCGACGACGTCGAGTCGCCCCGTTCCCGGGTCGATGACAAATCCATGGACGTTCGTTTCCGGTGGCAAGAGCGGATGATTCTTAATCAAGCTGACCGAGTTCATGACGTTCGCCTCGACCGAATCGAATCCGTGCAACCACTTCTCCAAATCCATCCCGGACGCTTTGAGTGTTTGAAGCGTCTGAGGGTCAATCCCCCGCCGCTCCATCTCAGCAATGACCGCGTTCGGATCGATGGCGGCCATCCCGCAGTCATAGTGTCCGACGACGATCACTTCCTCCGCTCCGAGCGCATATAAAGCGACGAGAATCGAACGCATGACCGAACCGAACGGATGCGATAAGACGGCTCCTGCATTTTTAATAATTTTGGCATCCCCGTTTTTGAGCCCGAGCGCCTGCGGTAACAAAGCTGTCAATCGTGTGTCCATACACGTCAAAATGACGATTTTTTTATCTGGAAACTTATCGGATACGAACTGCTCGTACTGTTTTTCCGTCACGAATCGTTCATTGAACGCTAACATTTCTTTGACGACTGACATTTTCCCCACTCCTTTACGTTATGTGATCACGCGGGCAACCATCAGACCGATGACCATCCACGCCCCGAACAATGTGTTCACCTTCGCCGTCATCGCCATCGCCGGCATCAATTCAACCGGTTCACGTTTCACCCAGAACCGCTTCACAGCGCGGACCATGAGTGGAATCGTGAACAGTGACAGCAATACCCATGGTGTAACACCATACACGAACACACCGACGAGAATTCCGACTAAAGCTGCCACGAAAAATCCTGCCAAGACGAGCACAGCTCGGCGATGCCCGACGAGACATGCGATCGTCCGTCGACCGTTCTCTTTATCGTTATCTAAGTCCCGGATGTTGTTGGCGAGTAAAATCGCACCAATCAACAACGCCATCGGGAACGAAACGATGAGCAACTCTGTCGTCACCATCCCGATTTGGATGTAACCCGAAATACCGATGATCACGTAGCCCATGAATAAACCGGCCACGAGTTCTCCGAACGGGGTATAGGCAATCGGTAGCGGCCCACCCGTATATAAATAACCGACGACCATCGATAGCGCCCCGATCCATAATAGATGCCAGCTTGTCGACGCGGCGATATACAAACCGAGCGCGGCGGCAACACCGTACATCCCAAGAGCGATGGTGAGCACTTGCCCCGGCGTGAAGCCGTCACGAACGATCGAGCCCCCGATTCCAATCGAACCTTCGTGGTCGAGCCCGCGTTTGTAGTCGTAATATTCATTGAACAAGTTCGTCGCGATTTGAATTAAGACCGAGGCGATGAGCATCGCCAAAAACAATCCCCACTTCAATTCGACCTCACCGATGACGATGAACGTTCCGAGCAACACCGGAATAAAACTTGCCGTCAACGTATGCGGACGAATCATGCGCCAATATGCGCCTTTTTCTCTCTGTTTCATCTCTTCCCCTCCCTTCGTTAGTTTACGTCTATGTAAAAAAATCTGTCAATGCCCGCCGCTCGAAACGGTCTCGCCTATTTCCGAGCATTTGACGGACGGTTCAGCCGTCAAGTCATGATACACTAAAAGATGAGAATTCTATTGGATTGAGGAGGCTTTTCGTTCATGCCAGATACTCAAACACACATTAAACAACGAATCGAACAGGCCCATAAACGCGCTCGCGCGTGGCAACGACCTGTCCTCGCATCGTACACGTGGGAAATCCCTTCGTTCGACGCGTTTCATATCATTCAGAACACAGAGACGTCACACTACTATTTTGCCTCACCTGACCGCACGCTCGAGATGCTCGGTTGTGCGGACGCGCTCGTCTTAAGCGCCTCGGGACCGGAACGGTTTCAACGGCTCCAGTATGATTGGAGCTTGCATCGCCGCGACGTCGATGCGACGATTTACGCGTTCTCCGGATTTTCATTCGACACGTTCGTCCGGCCCCAAAAAAACATGTGGGAGGCGTTCGGGGAAGCGTCTCTCGTCGTCCCTAAATTTTTATACCGCCGTCTCGGTGACAAACATACGTTGACCGTGTCGACGCTCGTATCCGCTAAGCGTTCTGTCGAGCAATATTTAATTCAATTGGCCGACCAATTGGCACAGTTCAATGCGCTCCACGCACCGGATACCGAAAAACCTACCTATTCACAAGTGAAAGACGGCGTCGACCACTTTAAATCGAGTTTCCAACAGGCGAAACAATATATCAACGAAGAGAAAGTCGAAAAGATTGTCATCGCCCGCGAAGAGATTTATCAAATGTCGGACGAGGCGTTCCCGTTCGCGCAGACGCTCCGTCACTTATCGGACCAACAACTGGGCAGCTACGTGTTTTTATATCAACCGAAACGTGAAATCGGCTTTTTCGGCGCCACACCGGAGCGGTTGCTTAAAAAACAAGGCCCTTACATCGAGACAGCCGCCATCGCCGGTACGATGAAACGACCCGATACGGACAGCGAGGCCGAAATCGCGAAAGCGCAGTTGCTTCAAGACCGAAAGAACCTAGAAGAACATCAAATCGTTGTGAAGGCGATTAAAAACGCACTCAACCCATACGCAGCTACGATCAAAGCACCTGAATCACCCCAGGTTTTAGAGACGCGTTCTGTCTATCATTTGCACACACCGATCCAAGCGACGCTCGATACGAACGCTTCGATCTTGTCCATCATCGAGTCGCTGCATCCGACGCCGGCGCTCGGGGGTTCCCCGAAACGGATGTCTGTCCGCTTGCTACGTGACATTGAACGATTCGACCGCGGTTGGTACGGTTCCCCGTTCGGTTGGTTGAACACCGACGGCGAGGGCGAGTTTGTCGTCGCCATCAGGTCCGCGCTCGTCCACCACCAGTTCGTCGCCATGTATGCAGGCTGTGGAATCGTCCAGGAGTCTGAACTCGAATCAGAATTAGAAGAGACCGAGATGAAATTGAGCCCGATCAAACAAGCCCTCGGTTTCCATCCCGTCGCCCCAGGAGGCAATCCGTCATGAACGACACGTTAACAGCATGGGTCGCGCACATGATGAACCAGCTCGTCGAACAAGGCGTGCATGACATCGTCATCAGCCCAGGTTCACGGTCGACACCGCTCGCCATGGCCGCGTACTTGCATCCACAAGTCCGCCACCATATCGTCGTCGACGAACGGTCGGCCGCATTCTTCGCCCTCGGCCTGACGCGTTCGTCCGAGACGGTTCGTCCGGTCGCCTTGATTTGTACGAGCGGCACGGCCGCCACGAACTATTTTTCCGCGGTCGCCGAAGCGTATATCGCTCAATTGCCGCTCGTCATCTTGACGACCGATCGGCCCCACGAATTGCGAAACGTCGGGGCCCCGCAAGCCATCGACCAAGTCCGACTTTACGGCGAGCACGTGAAGACGAGCCTCGACTTGCCGGTCCCGGATGCAAAAGCGCACCATTACATGGGGCAAGGCGTCGGCCGGCTCGTCCGCCTCAGCATGCAAGCCCCACTCGGGCCGGTTCATATGAATGTCCCGTTCCGCGAACCGTTATTGCCGGACATCGAGCAGTTAAAAAATCTCCTCACCGCTGTCCCAGAAGCGTACGGAGTCGCTTACGCGCGACCAGTTCCAAACGATTTGACTCGTTTTAAACACATCGTCGCGGCCGACCGGATCGTCTTTGTCGTCGGTCCGGGCACGCCAGCTGAATGGCTTGAGTCGATCCATACGACAGCCACCACGTATCACATCCCCGTGTTCGCAGATCCGCTCAGCGGGATGCGCCGATTCGAAGGGGTATGCGCCAACTATGATACGTGGCTCGCGAGTGAACATTCCGGTGAATGGCTGCCGGATGCGATCATTCGCTTCGGCGCCGCCCCGGTGTCGAAACGGTTGAACCAATGGCTCGATGACACGACACAACTCGTGATCGATCAGCCCGGATCGTTCCGTGACCCTTCTAGTCTCGCGACCGTCGTTTACGGGGACGCGCGCGATTATTTGACCGTTATCGATACGCCGTATGATGTTCGTTACGCCAATCGTTTCATGACGTTCGAACGCGTCAGTGAGTCGGCGAAACACGGCCTCCGTGGAGAAAGCGCATTGGCACGCCACTTGCTTGCGACCTCGATCGAACGACTTTTCGTCAGCAACAGCATGCCGATCCGCGACGTCGATACGACGCTTGCAGCCGGACAAACGATCAACGTGCTCGCCAACCGGGGCGCGAATGGCATCGACGGGATCCTTTCGAGTGCGCTCGGCGCGTGTCACGACACAGAAAAAGCAGCCCTCCTCGTCGGAGATTTGGCGTTTTACCATGACAGCAACGCTTTACAGTTGCTAAAGACACATCCTGGCTCGTTCTCGGTCGTCATTGTCAACAACAACGGGGGCGGTATCTTCTCGTTCCTGCCTCAAGCCGCTATCGAGCCGCAAATGTTCGAAGACTTGTATGGAACTCCGCTTGACTTGAACGTGCGCGGCTTCGCTGAAACGTACGGTTTGACCTATCGCTTGGTCGAGCGACCGGAAGACGTCCGGGATGCCATCGAGACAGGCGTCCACGTAATCGAGTTCCCGTCTGACCGGGCCGCGAACGTCTTGGCGCACCGCGAATGGACGGCTTCCATCTGTGACCGACTCACATTAGAGAACGGCACATGATTCGCCACATCCGCGGCGTCGCTTATGAAGTGCTCGAACGCGGGCAAGGCCGACCGGTCCTGTTGCTACACGGATTCACCGGACGGGCTGATTGGCTCACACGTTTCCCGGATCTCCCGGTCCACCTCGTCGCCCCGTCGCTCCTCGGGCACGGCCGAACGGCGTGTCCCGAACGAGGTCGCCTGCACATGAGTCAACAAGTCCGGGACTTGTCTGCCCTGCTCGACCTCGACGATCGACCTTGGACGGTCATCGGCTACTCGCTCGGCGGCCGCATCGGCATGACACTCGCCGTCTGCGATCGACGCGTCGAGCATTTCATCGGGATTAGCACGACCCCCGGACTCGAATCCGCGACCGAACGGCGGGAGCGTAGAGCGCAAGACGCAGAGCTCGCCACTTTTCTCGAGCAGCGTGGCATCGAGGCGTTCGTCGACCGTTGGGAACAGCTTCCGCTTTGGCATCAGACAGCCGAGATGCGCGCTTCCCTTCGTCCCGAGCGTTTAGCGCAACACCCATCGGCACTCGCGAACAGTCTCTGCGCCATCGGGACCGGCAGTATGCCGTCACTTTGGCCGCTTCTAGACCGCTTGCCTCGTACCGATTTGATCGTCGGGGAACACGACCTGAAGTTCAAAGCAATCGCGAAACGAATGCGCGACGAACATTCACTCGTTCAAATTCACGAAATTTCGGCTGCAGGTCATGCTCCACATATCGAGAACGCCCAACAATTTGGTACAATGATAAAGAAATTGATTTTAGGGGGAAATTAAATGGAATCAGTAGCAAACTGGACATCGGTCCGTACGTATGAAGATATTAAATATGAGAAGTGGAACGGGATCGCCAAAATCACGATCAACCGCCCGGAAGTGCGGAACGCTTTCCGTCCGCTCACGGTCAACGAATTGATCGACGCGTTCGCGCGCGCCCGTGACGACAAAGAAGTCGGCGTCATCATCTTGACAGGTGAAGGCGAAAAGGCGTTCTGTTCAGGCGGAGACCAAAAGGTTCGTGGGCACGGCGGTTATGTCGGTGACGATGAGATCCCACGCTTGAACGTCCTCGACCTTCAGCGCTTGATTCGCGTCATCCCGAAACCGGTCATCGCCATGGTCGCTGGATTCGCCATCGGTGGTGGACACGTCTTGCACGTCGTCTGTGACTTGACGATCGCCGCGGATAACGCCCGTTTCGGTCAAACCGGACCAAAAGTCGGTTCGTTCGACGCCGGGTATGGCTCAGGCTACTTGGCGCGCATCATCGGCCATAAGAAAGCCCGTGAGATTTGGTACCTTTGCCGTCAATACGACGCGCAAGAAGCACTCGACATGGGCCTCGTCAACACGGTCGTCCCACTCGAGCAACTCGAAGCAGAAACGATCCAGTGGTGCCAAGAAATCTTGCAACACTCTCCGACTGCGCTCCGCTTCTTGAAGGCGGCGATGAACGCCGACACGGATGGCCTCGCAGGTCTCCAACAGCTCGCAGGCGATGCGACGCTCCTTTATTACACGACGGAAGAAGCAAAAGAAGGACGCGACGCGTTCAAAGAAAAACGCGACCCGGACTTCGGTCAGTTCCCGCGTTTCCCTTAATCTGTACGAGAGTAGCGACTTCGCTACTCTTTTTTTGGAGGTATGCCCGATGAATGTATTGAACCATCCGACCGATCACATCGCCCTCGTCGCGGCCGGACGCCGTCTGACATGGGGAGCGGTATGGAACGAGAGCGCACGTCTCGCTCACTACGTAAAGCGCACCGCACCCGATGCCCGTCACATCGGACTGTACGCAGCCAACAGCACCGATTACGTCATCGCCATCCACGCCGTCCTATTGCTCGGCAAAGTGCTCGTCCCGCTGAATACGCGGTTGACAAACAATGAGATCAAGACGCAACTCGAGACGGCGGATGTCGACCTCTTGCTCGTCGACGAAACGCTCGACGTCCCGGTTCCACAGCTCATGCTCACGATGCGCGACGCGGAACCCCTGGCCGGCCATCATACGTGGAAACAAGACGAGGTCATGTCGCTCATGTTCACGTCCGGGACGACAGGACGCGCGAAAGCGGTCAAACAGACGTACGGCAACCATGTCGCAAGCGCCGAGGCCGCTCGGCACCACCTAGGCTATGACGCACGCGATCGCATGCTCGTCGTCACCCCGCTATTTCATATGAGCGGGCTCGCTCAAGTGTACCGCGCCGCCTGCTTCGGTTCAACGTTGTACGTGGAAACGAAGTTCGAGGCCGTCCGGACACTTGACTTGATCGCAGCCGAACGCATCACCCACGTCTCACTCGTCGCCGTCATGCTCGATCGGTTGCTCGCAATCGGACTCGAGCGCCATGCTCTTCGCGTCGTGCTCGTCGGGGGTGGCCCGGTGCCACAACCGCTTCTTGAAGAGGCGGAGCGACGCCACATCCCCGTCGCCCAGACGTACGGGATGACCGAAACGTGTTCACAAGTCGCGACGTTACTCCCAGCGGAAGCACTCGATCGTCTCGGTTCGAGCGGTCGAGCCATTTTGCCGACACGAGTCCGCGTCAATTCGGATGGAGAAATCGAGGTGAGCGGACCGACCGTCACACCCGGCTACTATAAACAGCCCGAAGCCGATGCTTGGACGGAAGACGGGTTTTGGCGGACCGGAGATTTGGGTACAATCCAAGACGGTTATTTGTATGTCCACGATCGGAGGAGCGACTTGATCATCTCGGGAGGCGAGAACGTCTACCCGGCTGAAATCGAGAGCGTGCTCCGTCGTTGCCCTGGCATTGAAGATGCCGGGGTCACCGGCCGTAATGACGCGACATGGGGGACGGTCCCTGTCGCGTATATCGTCGGGTCGTATGACCCGCTCGAACTGGAACGCTTGTTGTCAGAACATCTCGCCAGCTACAAACATCCGAAGGCGTATCATATCGTCCGCGAACTGCCTCGCAACGCGAACGGGAAGCTGATGCGCCACCGCCTAAAGGAGACCGCCCATGATTCGACGCGCTGAATTATATATCGTCCCGTTGACGTTCAAACACCCGATCGTGACCGCCCATTCCGTCCTCTCGACGCGACGGACGATCATCCTCCGGCTCGAGACAACGGACGGTCTCGTCGGATACGGGGAAGGCGTCGCCTTCGAGACGCCTTGGTACACGGCAGAGACGGTCCGTTCGACAATCGATGTCTCGGCACTCATCACCAAACTGTTGGACGGCCAACCTGTGTCGCCGCAGTCGTTTCCGCCACGCTTCCGCTCCATCATCGGTCATCCGATGGCCAAGGCGATGTGGGAGAGTGCCTGTTGGGAAATTGAGGCGGCTCGTCAACAGAAGACACTGAAACAACTGCTCGGGGCGGGAGACACGGTCGCCTGCGGCCGGACGATCGGCATCGGTCTCTTGACCCAAACACTGAAAGCGATCGAAGGGGCACTCGAGACCGGATTCGATCGCATCAAGTTAAAGGCGGCACCCGAAGAGTTGTTATATTCCTTGAACGAGATCCGGGCCGTATTTCCTGACGCCCCGCTCATGATCGATTTGAACGGTAGCGGGGTCGAACAGCCACTCTCGTGGTTCGAACAGTTGGATGCGTATCGCCTCTTGATGATCGAACAGCCGTTCCCGAGTACACATTGGGTCGCGTCTGCCGATTTACAGGCCCGGCTCGAGACACCGATTTGTCTCGACGAGTCCATCACTTGCCGGCAAGACGTTGAAACGATGACCCGCCTCGACGCTGGGCGCATCGTCAACATTAAACCGGCCCGTGTCGGCGGTTTGACCGAGGCGCTCGCCATTCGGGAAGCAAACGTACCGTATTGGGTCGGCGGCATGTATGAGTCCGCCATCGGTCGTTACCATACGCTCTTGTTCGCTTCCTTGAGCGGCGCCGCTTACCCGGCCGACATGGCCGGAACGAGCGCCTATTTCGAGACCGACCTGCTCGACACACCGCTCGAGGTCAAGGACGGGAAGCTCATCATCCCGGACGACCCGCGGCCTGATTGGGCAATGATACGACGTTTAGCCGAAGAGACGATTCAACTGAAGTAAAAAAGGCAGATGACGGGTGTCATCTGCCTTTTTATTCAACGGAACGAACCCGTCAACACTTCATAGCCGTCTTCGGTGACGACGACCGTATGTTCAAATTGCGATACGAGACTATTGTTCGGCGTGAAGAGCGACCAGCCATCTTCTTCCGATTGATAGACGACTTCATCTTTCGTCGAGATGAACGTCTCGACGGCGATGACTTGACCGACTTTCAAGATATCGTTCTCTTCGCGGTTGTAATAGTTCGAGATTGACTCCGGCTCCCCGTGGAGCGTACGCCCTAATCCGTGTCCGGCCAGGTTGCGGATGACCGTGAAGCCATTTTTCCGGGCATCGGCATAGATCGCTTTCCCGATTTGGTTCACTTTCGTCCCGGCCCTCACTTTACTGAGCCCAGCCTCAAGCGACGTGAGCGATACTTCGACGAGACGTTCGTGCTGTGACGATTTTGGCGTACCCGCGATGACCGTCCGGCCTGTGTCCGCATAATAACCATCTTTCACGGCGGAGACGTCGATATTGACGAGGTCTCCGTCTTGAATGACGAGATCACCCGGGATACCGTGTGCGGCAATCTCGTTGACCGAGATGCACGTGTAACCTGGGAACTCATACATCGTGATCGGCGCCGAGGCCGCCCCTTCTGTTTCGAGAATCCGTTGGCCGATCTCGTCCAACTGTTTTGTCGTCATTCCCGGTGCGACGGCTTTCGCCATCTCATCTCGGGCCAAGGCGACGATGCGTCCAATTTCACGTAAAGCGTCGTAATCGTAATCAAGCATAGTTCATCCCTCTTTCAATCTAATAATCGGTTTTGATATAAGTAGTCTTCAGATAAATCGGCGAACAAGAACATACCGTCCGGAAGCGGATAGCTGAACGTTCGTGTCACTTCGTTCGAACTGAAGTCACGATAATTCTCGGACAAATAACCACGTCCGCGGACACTCATCGCCGCCATCGTCTGAATGAAGTACGGACGAAAACTCCAGTTGTAGCCACGGTACGTGTTGTCGACTTTCCATTCCGCGTCCGCCTGATAGACGTTCGCGCTCGTCTGAAACCCGGTGCGGTCGGTCAAATAGTAACGGACGAACATCCCTTCAAGTTTGGCAGCGATATGCAGTAACCATTCGTCCCTTTTGTCTTTCGACCATTTCCCGGTCTGAACGAGATCTTGGATTTGACGATGTAACTCAAACTCAAGCTCATATAAACGGCGCAGGCGTTCTTGATCGTGCAGGAAGAACGACGGGACTTCTTGGGTCAGGACGGTCATCCCATTCGTCTCTTGCTGGGGCGTCTCCGTCCGACGTCCGAGCAATCCCCCCATATAATAGCGCCCGCCGTGTTGCCAGGCGTAGCGCAGTTGGCCGACGTGGTCGATCGACTTATAAAGAAGCGGCGCCCCCAATCTCGAGGCAATATACTCCATCGTCTGGAGCATTTGCGGATACGTCACCGACAACGTCTTTTTCTCGACCATCGTCCCTAAATCGACGAGAAGAAGTTCCGGCGCGATAGCCATGATGTCCTCGATGCTCGTCGATTCGGCAAAGTCGAGTGCAATCTTCACACCGCACGACCGATAATATTGGACGACGCGTGACAACCTGGACACGTCGACGAGATCGGTCCCTTGGATCGTCACATAAATGCGGTGGAGCGGGAAGTTCAATTCGTGTAACGGGGATAAAAACGCTTCGCCCCCTTCCTCGAGGATCCACTCCGCCCGACAACGGAACGTCACGAACTGCTTCGCATCGCGTAGTTTCTCGGCGGCAATCCGCTCCATCCGCTTGGCGATATCGAGTTGATATTCGACCGGCACGTCGTCGTCATAAAAGAATGGCGTGAGCGAGTCTCCTCTGAACTGACCATGTACCATATAGCCTTCCACTTGAAACGTGGCGGCTCCAAGAATCGGTTCATACGTCACTTCGACTTCATCCGGATTCATCATCACGTCCACTGCATCCACACTCATCACCTCATCTTATATTTTCAAATAAGAAAGCGAGCCGGTATCAGCTCGCTCGTGTATGCACATACATATAGGCACCGAAACAAGCAATGAAATACACAATACTCATCACACCGTACCCGATACCCATCTTCCCGCCGACGCCGATTGCCATGACGAGCCAAATCATCGCGCCGAACAGTAATGTCGCTACGGGGATATATCGAAAATTAGGTCGGTCCGTCTTTGATACGATTGGCTTCAGCGCCAATACACATACTAATAGTATGACAAGACCGAAACTTAGTTCTACCATCCGTTGACACCTCATCCTTCCATCTCTACTCATCAAGTGTAGCATGACACCCAAAAAAAAACCGCAAATCCACTTAAGGAAATGCGGTTTTCGTTATTGATTAGTCACGCGGACGGCGTGGGCCACGGTCGTCTGAACGACGACGGTCGTCTCCACCGCTACGTTTGCCACGGTATCCACCGCCGCCACCGCTGCGTCCACCACGGTCACCGCCGCCACGACGTTCGCCGCCGCCACTGCGATTTCCACGGTATCCGCCACGGTCGTTGCGTCCACCTTGACGCTTGACGCGTACTGGCTCTGCATACGAGATTTCAACCGGAGTTGAATCTGGCTCTTTCGTCAATCCACGAAGTGCCGCTGCAAGAAGCTCGACTGCTTCGTATTCTTCAAGAAGCTCAGTCGCAAGTTGCGTGTAAGCTTTGAAGTCGCCCGCTTGTACACGTTCGATCAATTCTTCAGCCGTTTGCTTTTGGTTGCCCTCAAGCACTTCTGCGATTGTCGGTACGTGACGACGGTTCATTTTCTTGTTCGTTACACGTTCGATTGCTTTCACTTGACCGAATTCACGTGGCGTGATGAACGTAAGGGCTGTACCTGTTTTACCAGCACGACCTGTACGTCCGATCCGGTGCACGTAGCTTTCCGGGTCTTGTGGTACATCGAAGTTGTATACGTGTGTGACACCTGTGATATCAAGACCACGTGCCGCGACGTCTGTTGCGACCAAGATGTCGATCGTGCCGTTTTTGAAACGACGGATGACTTGGTCACGTTTAGACTGCGTCAAGTCACCGTGAAGACCATCAGCCGTGTAGCCACGCTTGATGAGTGCTTCTGTCACTTCGTCAACACGCTTCTTCGTACGAGCGAAGATGATGCTGAGTTCTGGCGAGTCGATGTCGATCAAACGGCAAAGCGTATCAAATTTTTGGCCTTCGCGCAATTCGAGGAACTGTTGGTTGATGTTCTCAACTGTCATTTCCTTCGCTTTTACTTTGATGATCGTTGGCGACTTCATGAAGCGCTCAGCAATCTTCTTGATTTGTGGTGGCATCGTTGCCGAGAAGAGAAGCGTTTGACGCTCAACCGGTAGGCCTTTCAAAATCATCTCGATATCTTCCACGAAGCCCATGTTGAGCATTTCATCCGCCTCGTCCAAGATGACCGTTTGGATCTCATCGAGTTTGATCGTCTTACGTTTCATGTGATCCATGAGACGTCCTGGTGTCGCAACGACGATTTGCGGGTTCTTTTTCAAGCCGCGGATTTGGCGATCGATTTGTTGACCACCGTAAACTGGGAGGGCGTATACGCGCTTCGCCTCACCAATTTTGTTCAATTCTTCTGCAACTTGAATCGCAAGTTCACGTGTCGGTGCAAGAACGAGTGCTTGGACTTGACGCGCCTTTGGATCGATTCGCTCAATTGTCGGAATACCGAAAGCTGCTGTTTTCCCTGTACCTGTTTGTGCTTGACCTAATACGTCCACTCCTGTGAGTGCGACAGGAATTGTCTCAGCTTGGATCGGTGTAGCTTCTTCGAAGCCCATTTTGAGTACACCTTTTACTAATGCTTCACTTAACTGTAAATCTTGGAATTTTGTCAAATTATATTCTCCTTTGTTCATACAAAAAACGTCTGAGGTTTAGTTCTGCAGACGTTCTTTCAATGTTTCCTCATAGTCAACTTTACTAACTATAACGTATTTGTTTCTAAAATGAAAGAAATACATTCTAAAACTTTTCATAGCCGTCTTGGCATGAGTAATCTTATTTCAATTTATACCCGTTGTCGAGCTTTTCAACTTGCTTTTCTTTCAATAACTTCCCGAGCGCCCGTTTGAACGCCGCTTTACTCATCCCGAATTCACGGTCAATGATGTCAGATGCAGTCTTATCCCCGTAAGGCATCTGGCCCCCACGTTCTTCAATATAAGAGAGGATGCTGCCCGCATCGCCGTCGATCGCTTCATACGCCCGCGGTTTCATCGAGACGAGGACCGTCCCGTCTTGTTTCACTTGCGTCACGCGAACCGTTAGTTCTTCGCCGAGCCGCGGCCAACGTGTCATCTCCGCTTCATGCAAGAAGCCGAGTGATTCGTTCTCGACCCAGACGTTGACGCCGACATCCCGTCTGTTGACGACGATCGCCTGAACTTCTTGATTGCCCCACTCTTCTTTCGCAGGACGGGCGAGCAAGTTCAAATACGCATAATGTGCCGGTTCACCTAAAAGACGACCTTTTTGGTCATACTTTAAACGGACACATAACTTGTCGCCTTCTTTCGGCCAGTACGACCGATTTTCCGGAAGGTCGTCGAGTGAGACGAGCACGTCCTTTTGAATCCCGATGTTGACGAACACGCCCGTGTTATAACGTACACCGGTCACTTCAAACCATTCATAATCATCAAACGTCACGTTCGGGATCGTCATCGTCGAAGCGAGACGCCCTTCAGAATCGTGATATAAGAAGACACGCACCGTCTGCCCGACCGTGACTTCTTCTGTCTGTTCTTTTCGATGAAGCAACACTTCTTCGCGACCGTTGCCGATAAATACGCCAAAGTCAGCTGAACGTTCCGCAACTAAATCTACTACTTCTCCTGCACGTAATGCCATATAATCCACATCCTTTTTTCTTCTATTACTGTCAGTATACCTACCTACACACGTTCCTAATCATATCATGTTCGTTTTTCTCGCTCCAACCATATGTGAACATTTAGTGAACGTCCGAAAGTTTTCACTGCGCCAAATATTAAAACTATCTCTTTAAATCGTTACAACATTATGACAATTTCGTGAACGGTGATTTTCCATCTAGTATCCACTTTTTGAAAACGTTATTATAGAAGGAGTGATGTTTAATAATTAGGTTTCAGCCATGGCCGAACGGGGGATATATAATGTTTGATGTTCAATCTCGCTCTTTTGCGAAACGTTTCATGAAGGGACTATTGATTACGTTCTTCGCCCTTCTCGCTTCTCTCAGCTTTATTTTTTCGAACGGTGTCGATACGAACGTCTCGTCTTCCGTCACAATGATCCAAGAGTAAGCGCCTCTCGCATAGAGCAGGCGTTTTTTTCTTTTGTTCGACAGAAAAAGGGATTATTCATCCAGTTGTCGAACGAACATAACGTTCGGGATTTACTTGAATCCATTCGGAAAGGAAGAGTCACTCATGCTATTTTACTTTCTCGCCACGATTCTCTCAGTCGTCGGTTTGTCCGTCTCGTTCCAAACCGGTTTTTTCAAAGATCCGACCGGGATGTTCTTGTTCGCGGCCTTGCTCGCGATGGGACTATCCTCGTTGAAGCAGCTCGCTTCCCAAACGAACGTCCTGTTAAAGGAACGTCGAGACCAAAAACGAATCAATCGGATCGTCGCTCGGATGCACTCGAGTTCACGTAAACGCTCTACATAACGCTCGTCTTCCGCGGTCAGTTTTGTTATTCTAATGAAGATAGTAGATCGCAAAACGGATTTATCCCGTAGGAGGCACATACACGTATGAACGAAATCCCCTTATCGAACGAATGGTTATTACGTTACTCACCGGTCATGGAGCTTTGGCTAAAAGAAGATGGCATCCTGCTCGTTGACGGGGACAACCGAATTCGGCTCACCCTTGAAATCGGGAGCGACCAGGCGATGCAAATTAAAAGCATCGAACAGGACGGTGCCTATTTCGTCGTTGACCCGGTGCATAAACGAATTACGTTCGAACTCGAGGAAGAAGAAGAGGAAAGCGATTCTCGCTTCTGGGAATAAGGTTTCATGCCGAAGAGTCGGATTCTCCGTGCGAGAAGAAGACTCTTTCTTATTGCGCGCTACACTGAAAGGAGACACACCTATGATTCGCACCGCTGTTTGGTTTTTCTCATTTTTCGCAGTACTGCCCGTCACGTTGCCTTTTATGAACAAGGCAAAAAAACTTGAAACGCCGGAGCGATACGGCTACGTTCAAGGCGTCGCTTATAAATGGGCAAGCTTTCTATTGAAGGTTGCCGGAGCGGAAGTCCGGGTTCACGGACAACAACACATCCCGAATGAGCCGGTCGTCTACGTCGCCAATCACCAAGGGAATTTCGATGTCCCCATCATGATAACAGCGACGAAACATCCGAAGGCGTTCATCTCGAAAATCGAAGTCCAAAAGTTCCCGATTATTCCCCGTTGGATGGAATTGATGGGTTGCATCTTCATCGACCGCAGTGACCGACGCCAGTCGATCAAGGCGATTCGTTCAGGTGTTGACACGATTAAATCGGGACAATCTATCATCATCTTTCCAGAAGGGACGCGTTCAAAAGGCGGCCCAATCAAAGAGTTCAAGGCCGGCAGTTTGACACTCGCAACGTCGAGCGGAGCTAAAATTGTTCCGGTCGCCATTCAAGGGAGTCATCATCTGCTCGAGACGACCAATCGCATCAAACCAGGTGTAGTCGATGTGACGTTTTTGCCTGCGATCGACCCGGCCGACATCCCGAACAAGGAAATCGCCGCGACCGTCGAAGCCGCAATCCGCCAAATCGTTGAAGGAGAGTTATCATGAGTTTACTTGCAATCGAAGGAATCCATAAAGAATTCGCCGACAAAGTGTTATTTGATGATGTCACGATGACGATTCATCCGGGTGACCGCATCGGCATCATCGGTGTCAACGGTTCGGGAAAATCGACGTTCATGAAAATCATCGCCGGCGTCGAGACGGCCGACCGCGGAACGATGCAGCATCCGAACGACTACCGCATCCGCTATTTGACACAGACGGTCGAATTCGCCGACGGACAGACCATCTTGGACGCTTTATTCACGAGCGATACGCCGTCTGTCCAGGCGCTGAAAGGATATGAACGGGCTCGTCAACAACTCGAGACCGACCCCTCGAGTGAACAAAAACTGGAGCGCTTCATGAAAGCACAGCAAGCTGTCGACGCGGCCGACGCCTGGGAAACCGAGGCAAAATTGAAGTCAATCTTGAACCGGCTCGGTCTTCCGGACGTGACGGCTGAAGTCGGTTCGTTATCCGGTGGTCAACAAAAACGAGTTGCGTTGGCCGCTGCCCTGCTTGATGAAGCCGACCTCCTTTTGTTAGACGAGCCGACGAACGAACTTGACGCCGATACGATTTCCTGGCTCGAGACCGTTCTAGCCGATTATCGAGGAGCCATCCTGCTCATCACCCACGACCGCTACTTCTTGAACCGTGTCACGAACCACATTTTAGAGATTGCCGACGGGACGAGCTATTTCTATGACGGAAACTATGAGCTGTTTCTCGAGAAACGGGCCGAACGGAAAGCACGGACCCAATCGATGGAACAAAAACGGCAAAACATCTTACGGCGCGAGCTTGCGTGGCTTCGCCGCGGCGCCAAAGCCCGGACGACGAAACAGAAAGCCCGGATCCAACGCGTCGAGGACTTGAAGCATCAAGAGACACTCGCTGAAGACGAGACACTCGACGTGTCCGTCGGGTCACGCCGTCTCGGTAAGAAAGTCATTGACGTCGATGAGTTATCGTTCCAGTATGACGACACCCCGATCATCCGACAGTTCAGCTGGTTGTTCGGTCGCCGCGAACGATACGGCATCGTCGGCCCGAACGGGAGCGGAAAGACGACGCTCATGAACCTGCTCGCCAAACGGCTTGAACCGACGTCCGGTACAGTCGTGCACGGAGAGACAGTGCATCTCGGCTATTACGGACAGCAGGTCGAGTTCGAAGACACGTCACGCCGCGTCATCGACGAGATCGAACGGGTCGCCCAAGTCATTCACACGCCGGACGGCGAGTCGATCACGGCGAGCCAAATGCTCGAGCGGTTCTTATTTACGCCGGATGCGCAATATAAACCGATCGCAAAACTTTCCGGTGGCGAGAAACGACGTCTCGTCCTCCTTCGCATTTTAATGGACGAACCGAACGTCTTATTTTTAGACGAGCCAACGAACGACCTCGACACCGAGACGCTATCGGTGCTTGAGGATTATTTGGAGTCATTCCCTGGAACGGTCATCGCCGTCAGCCACGACCGCTATTTCTTAGACCGGATCGCCGGACAGCTCATCGCGTTTGAAGACGGTGCGATCAACGTCTATCATGCCGAATACAGTGACTACTTGGCCTCGCTCGAAGAGACGAAGGTTCAAGCGAAGAAAGAGCCGAAAGAGAAGAAAGAACGAGTCAAAACGGATGTCGTCAAGTTCACGTTCAAAGAACAGAAGGAATGGGAGACGATTGAGGACGATATCGCCTCGCTCGAGTCTGCCATCGAGGCGGCCGAGGCCCGCTTGGCCGAAGCCGGTAGCGACATCGGAAAAGTGAATGATGTGTACGCCGAAATCTCGACACTGAAAGAAGCGCTCGATTCGAAGATGGAGCGCTGGGAGTACTTGTCGGAGATTGATGAACAGATGCAAGCCCAGAAACGCTAAAAGGCAGGATCACGTCTCGTGATCCTGCCTTTCGTGTATGTAGCTATACATGTAAACGTCATGCGCCCTACCGTTTTGACGCATATATTGCCGGAGCATGCCTTCTTGAAAGAATCCGTTCCGCTCAAGCATTTGTTGCGAGGCGACGTTCTCTGTATAGACGATTGCCCCGACTCGTTCAAACGCTGCCACATGAGCGGCATAGTCGAGCGCGCGCTGCAACGCCTCAGATGCGTAGCCGTTACGCCAATGGTCCGGATGAATCTCATACCCGATTTCAGCGCGTCGATGGCGCGGAACGAGATTATGAAAGCCGATCGTCCCAATCAACGTCAAATCGTCTTTACGTACAATCCCCCAACGGATGACCGTCCCTGCCTGCATCCCTTCAATCATGTTCGTCACCATGTGAACCGTCTCGTCAACTGTGGCGTGGGGTTCCATTCCATAATGCTTCAACACGGTCGCGTTCGAAAAAATCGGGAACAGCCGACTTGCATCGACCACCTCGAGCGGCCGCAATGTCAGCCGTTCCGTCTCTAACGTCGGAATCACGACAACGCTCATTTACTTACCAAGTTGTGCTGAAACGCATAAACGACGGCTTGGGTCCGGTCATACACGTCGAGCTTCGTCAAAATATTCGAGACGTGCGTCTTTACCGTTTTGAGAGAGATATAAAGCTCATCGGCGATGACTTGATTCGCCTTTCCTTCTGCCATCAGCTGTAAAATCTCACGTTCCCGTGCCGTCAGACTCTCATGAAGCGTCGTTTCTGGATGACGGAGGCGCTCGAGCATCTTACCGGTCACTTGAGCGGCCATGACCGGATTCCCCGCCGCTGTTTGACGAATCGCATCGGCAATCTCGTTGGCGTTCGCCGTCTTCAACACATAACTCATCGCACCGGCCTCGATGACCGGATACACTTTTTCATCGTCTAAGAAGCTCGTGACGACTAAAATCTTTGCTTCTTTCCAACTCGCTTTGATGCGTTTCGTCGACTCGACCCCGTCGACCGGCTCCATGACGAGGTCCATCAAGACGACGTCCGGTTTTTCCGCGATGGCGAGCTCCACGCCCGTCGCCCCGTCCGAGGCCTCGCCGACGACTTCGATGTCGGGTTGCGTCGACAAGAAAGCCGACACCCCGGCCCGGACCATCTCATGGTCATCAATTAATACGACTCGAATCATTCCAATCCCTCCACTTGTTGTTTCACGCGCACTTCAATCTGAGTACCGGCACCAGGCACACTGACGAGACGTAACGTCCCACCGACCTCGGCCGTCCTCTCTCTTATCGATTGTAAGCCATATGAGGCGACTTGTGTATCATCGACATTAAACCCGATGCCGTCATCATTGATTTTTAAAATGACCGTCTGTTGGACGGTCCGCATCTCAATCTCGAGCCGCTTCGCCTTGGCGTGCCGGAGCGTGTTGCTGATCGCTTCTTGAACGATCCGGAACAGCTCGTTCTCCGTGTGACGGGATAAATGAACTTCTTCAAGCCGCCAGACAAGCTCGGTTGATTGTTTACGGGACAGCTCTTCTAACAACCGCTCGATCCCGGTCTTGAGCGTCATCCCTTCGAGCTCGACGGGACGAAGCTGCAACAAGAGCGAACGCATCTCGGCTTGGGCGGTTTGGGCCATCACTTCGACTTGTGCGATTTGTTTAGCGGCAACGTCCGGTTTGACGTCAATCGTCTGCTTGGCTGCCGTCGTCATCATCGAGATGGCGTACAGCTGTTGACTGACTGAGTCATGCAACTCGCGGGCAACACGGCGACGCTCTTCGACGACCGCCTCACTCCGTGCCTCCTCGACGCTGACAGGTCGGTCCCCGACCCGTTTGGCGACCTCGAGCATCTCGGTTCGTTGTTTACTGATCCGCACGATCCGCTCTAACGTGTCGCGATATGGCGACAATGGACGAAACGTGATTTCTTTTTGGTTCTCTAATTTCCATAAGGCGTTCGCGACTTCTCGAAAATCGCGGCGTAAGTAGAAGTAGGACCCGACCCCGAACACACTGCCGATCAAAACGGCGATGACGAGGATGGACACACCGAAAGGCAACCCTTCTTCACGCGTGAACAAATCTCGGAGTGAAGTCGAGTCACCTATTAAAAAGGCTAATGTGACGAACAGCGCCGTCAGCAGGCTGCTGAACAGTTGATGCCAGACGACCGTCCGTGGGTAAGAATCTTTTTTCATACCGTCATCACCTCGACACTTCCGCTCATGAGCACGATATGAATCCGGACTTTGCGCGTCGCCGTCGGATAGTCGTCCGACGCCGTATAGAAGCGACGGTTGAACACCGGCGAATAGTTCGACTCATCGACTTGGATTTTCCCAAATCCGATCGATGCATCAATTGAGTAATCGTACCCTGCCGGAATGAGGATCCGTACGTCTCCCGCGAGGCCGTTCAACAGTAAGAACGTCTCACCTTCCGGAATGATGGCGCGCGACAAGTCCATCTCGACGTCTCGCAGCAAGAAAAATTCATTCGTGTCTTGCAACACGTAATGTCCCGACTCTTTCGTGCCGAATGAAAACGCCTGCTCTTGCCGGAGGTGTGAGCGGAAACGGTTCGATTCGAGCGGACGGTTTTTATATAATCGATATCCGAACATGAGCAACAGTCCCGATAAGACGAACCCGAACGCGGCTGACGAAAAGATGAGTCCGACGAGCATAATGCTGCCGATGCCATAAAAGACATAGCTGACCGACTGATTTCCTTTCCGGCTGAAACGACGACCGATATAAAGCAGGAGTAGCGGTAAAATCATACTAAACAAGATGCTGTTGCCGCCTGTCACGATATCGATGAACAGGCCGACGGCAAATAAAATGATCATGAATCCGATAATTTGTCGTGTGTTCCAACGCTCCACTCTGCTTCCCCCTCTCTTACGATATGTACAATGAAGCAAAGAAGCGATGGTCCGAACAAATCGCGGACCATCGCCGAACCATTGCGTCAGTCCTGCTTGAAGCGACGCTCAAGTTCTTTTAATTTTGCTTCGAAGTCATCCTCATCCGCTGAATCGATCGATTCTTCCGGAGCTGACTCTTTCTTCTCTTCCTCTTCTGTGAACGGATGCGATTTTGACGTGTCCGCCCCAAAGATTTGATCGAGCGCGCCTTTCAACAAATCCATGTTTTGACGCATTGCGAACTCGTAACGTTTGTTTTGCATCTCATCGAGTTTCAAACGCATCTCAAGGGCCCGACGTTCGAGGGCATCGAGTTCACGTGTTCCTTCATCAATCAAGCCTTCGAAGTAACGATACTGTTCCCCGTAATGTTTCGATTCAAGGGCGGCCCGTTCAGCAAGCTTCTCTTCGCCCGCTTTTTTCGCCAGTTCCGTCTGCTCGTAACGCTTATCGGCCATCTGTTTGGCGTCATCGCGTTTTGTCGCCAATTCTTCAAGCAACGCTTTTTGACGCTCGACGAGACGCTCGACCGACAACGCTTCTTTTTCAGCGCCACGGATGTGACGGTTCAATTCGGCTTCCCCGCTCGTGCGTGGTGCCTCTTTGTCTTGATACTTCTTCATTTCTTTCGATATCTCTTTCGTCAACTCGTTAGCTAAATCACGAAACTGGTCAAATGGTGTCTTCATTATAATATCCTCCTTGTGAATCTTAGCGACGGTTTACAAATTTCTGCCAGACTTGGTCGAACGATTGAAAGCTACTTCCGCTCGCACGCGACCCGTCCGCATTAAAAATCTCGACATCCCGCTTTTGGTTGGCATACATCATATACCCTTTAAACAGCACCCAAGCCACCAAAATTCCGATCAATGCCCAAATATTCGACAATACCGTGAGAATTCCGACTACGGCGAGTGCGCCGTAACCGATTTTTGCGCCGACATGTGTCACAGCCATGAATCTGACTCCAGCCCACAGTGCTAAGAGCGCCCCCAAACCAAATAAAATCATATTTGGTAAAAAGCCGATTAGAACGAGAACTAAAGAGATCGCGGCCACGATGAACAGCACTTGCTTCACCTGGCGATTCATCTATCATCCCTCCTCGTTAAGTACACTCTTATCATAATACGTTATTTTTCGGGATGCGACGAGCGGAAGGCCTGTTTTCCCTCGGTCTGAAGACTGAGATGTTAGCGTTCTCAATCGATGTGGTATACTACTGCTATCGAACAACGAAAGGATGATGTTTTATGAGCACCGTAATCCATGCAGTACCGACCTTGTCAGCCAATCGGAGGGCGACCGTCCTCCACCACTAAGAGGAGGATTCTATTTGAATCAAACAACAATCACAACGGGACGTGTCACGGCACAGTTCCAACATATGTACACCGTCACGACCGAGAACGAGGTCTATACGTGTAGCGTCTCCGGAAAATTCCGACACGAGGCCGAGAGCGAGCGCGACTATCCCGTCATCGGCGATTATGTCGAGTTCACCGTTCGCGAGCATGGTCAAGGCTTGATTCGACGTCTCCTTGAACGGCGCACTGTCCTTTCACGGGCAGCCGCCGGCAACGAGACGCGCGAACAGCTGATCTGCGCGAACGTCGACTATATTTTGATCACGATGGCGTGCGGGCACGATTTCAACTTGCGCCGTCTCGAGCGCTATTCACTCGCCGCATGGGAGACCGGGGCCACACCGCTCATCGTCTTGACGAAGTCGGATCAAGTCGAGGACGTGAATGGACTCGTCTCGGACCTCACGTTGACGGTGCCTGGTGTCGATGTCCACCCCGTCAGCTCGGTCACCGGGAATGGGGTCGAAACACTACGCAACGCATTGCCGAACGGGAGCACGATTGCCCTCGTCGGTTCATCCGGAGTCGGGAAGTCGACACTAACGAACGCACTCGCCGGAGAGACGATTGCCGCGACTCAGGCCGTTCGTGAGAGCGATGAACGAGGCAAGCACACGACGACACATCGCGCCTTGTTCGCAGTCGACGGCCTATTCGTCATCGACACCCCTGGGATGCGCGAGTTCGGGCTTTGGGACGGCGCCGACCATCTCGACGACACGTTTCGGGATATCGAGGCGCTCGCTGATGCCTGCCGGTTCCGCGACTGCTCGCATCAGGCAGAGCCAGGCTGTGCGGTCCGGCAGGCGATCGAATCTGGAAAGCTTGACGCGAAACGGTATCAAAGTTTCGTCAAACTCGAGCGCGAACTCCGCTATGCCGAGAAACGGCAAGCCGAAGCGGCCCGTCTCGCCGAGAAGAAGAAGCGAAAAATGAAAAGTTGATGACGAGGAAGTTGCGAGCTGATTCGCAACTTCCTTTGTTGGTTTCAAGCTATGTCACCAAGTCCTATAAGCAATCCAATATTTGTGAACAATCGTTCAGAAATCGTTTCGGGAAATGTAGGCAAAAGCCTCGAAAGTAAGCGGTTTCTTCGTTACAATGGATTCGTTGTGACAGATAAAAAAATCGCTTGGACATAGGGAGAGACTTATGAAAACATTGAACGAACGCGCACTCGAGATGCATGCTTTCCATCACGGAAAATTAGAAACGACTCCGAAAGTCGAGGTCGACACGAAAGAGGCGCTCAGCCTCGCCTACTCGCCCGGTGTGGCCGAGCCGTGCCGGCGTATCGCTGACGATAAAGAGCTATCCTATGACTATACACTCCGGGCCAATACCGTCGCCGTCGTATCGGACGGCAGCGCCGTCCTCGGTCTTGGCAACATCGGACCTGAGGCCGCCCTCCCGGTCATGGAAGGGAAAGCCGTTTTGTTTAAAAGCTTCGCTGGGGTCGATGCGTTCCCAATCTGCCTCGACACGCATGACGTCGACGAGATTGTCCGAACGGTCGAACTGCTCGCTCCGACGTTCGGTGCCGTCAACTTAGAAGACATCAAAGCACCCGAATGTTTTGAGATCGAGGCCCGTTTAAAACAATCGCTCCCGATTCCCGTCTTTCATGACGATCAACACGGCACGGCCATCGTCGTCTTAGCCGGTCTCGTCAACGCGTTACGCCTTGTCGACAAGACGATGCCTGAACTCCGTGTCGTCATGAACGGAGCAGGCGCCGCGGGCATCGCTATCGCCAAACTGTTGAAGCGTTTCGGCGTCGAGGACCTCGTTATCTGTGACACGAAAGGCGCGATTTATGAAGGACGCGTCGAAGGGATGAACCCGTTCAAAGATCAAATCGCCAAAGCGACGAACAAGAAACAACACGAAGGGTCGCTTGATGACGTGCTCGAAGGTGCCGACGTCTTTATCGGTGTCTCGGCAGCCGGCGCCGTCACGGAAGATATGATCCGTTCGATGGCGACAGACCCAATCATTTTTGCCCTCGCGAACCCAATCCCGGAGATCATGCCGGATCTTGCCACAAGCGCCGGGGCCCGTGTCGTCGCGACCGGCCGCTCGGACTTCGCGAACCAAGTGAACAACGTCCTCGCCTTCCCGGGAATTTTCCGCGGCGCGCTTGATGTTCGCGCGACAGAAATCAACGAAGAGATGAAGGAAGCGGCCGTCCATGCGATCGCCGACTTATTGACCGAGGAAGATCTCGTGAACGGGGTCGTCATTCCGAGCCCGTTCGATGAACGTGTCGCACCGGCCGTCGCCGTAGCCGTCGCGAGAGCCGCCGTCGAGACGGGTGTCGCCAAACGTCCGCTCGATGAGGCCGCCATCCGTCTGCACGTTAGTCAAAAACATCTATAAGAAAACTGCGCAGCCCCTCGGGGTTGCGCAGTTTTTGTTAGACGGTTCCTTGCAAAATCCCTTCCGCCCATTCGACTTCTTCCGTCGTCGGAGGCTTGATTCCTTTTAACGGATAGTCGAGACCGAGCGCCTCCCATTTGTAGACACCCATCTCATGGTACGGCAAGATTTCGACCTTCTCGACGTGGTCGAGTTTTTGAATGAACGCCGCCGTGCGCCGAAGCGCCCCTTCGTCGAGCGTCCATTCAGGGACAAGGACGTGGCGGATCCACATTTTCGTTCCGCGCTCGGATAAATGTTCGGCAAGCGCGAGCGTGTTGACGTTGCTCCGTCCCGTCAGTTTTTTACACATGTCATCATCGATATGTTTGATATCGAGCAGCACGAGGTCGGTATGATCTAAAATCGCATCTAAGTTAGGAGGGCGTAAGGCACCCGACGTATCGAGTGTCGTATGGAGACCGTGTTTTTTCGCCTCCCGCAACAGCGCCTCTAAAAACTCTGGCTGTGCGAGTGGGTCACCGCCTGAAATCGTGATGCCGCCTTTTGACGCCTCCATGAACGGACGATAGCTGAGCGCTTCTTGAATGACATCCTCGGCCGAACGATGGTTATTTTTTTTGAAATCCCACGTATCAGCGTTGTGACAATACAAACACCGGAGCGCACAACCTTGTAAAAAGACGATAAAACGAATTCCCGGGCCGTCAACGGTTCCAAACGATTCGACCGAGTGTACATATCCCATTGTCATCGAAATGACCTCCTAACGAATGAGCGGCCTTCATCCGAAGGCCGCCAAGCCTTGATTGCTTACAGTGAACCGTGGAACGTACGGTTGATGACGTCGATCTGTTGCTCGCGTGTCAACTTGATGAAGTTGACGGCGTAGCCCGAGACGCGGATCGTGAGCTGTGGATATTCTTCTGGATGCTCCATCGCGTCGAGTAACGTCTCACGGTTGAAGACGTTGACGTTCAAGTGATGTCCTTTGTGCTCGCCGCCCATATAACCGTCAAGAAGAGCAGCCAAGTTGAGTTCACGAGCGACGTCTTCTTTTCCGAGTGCTTTCGGCACGATCGAGAACGTATATGAGATACCATCTTGCGCATGTTCGAACGGTAGTTTCGCGACTGATGAGAGCGAGGCTGCCGCTCCTTTCGTATCACGGCCATGCATCGGGTTCGCACCCGGTGCGAACGGTTCGCCGGCGCGACGTCCGTCTGGTGTGTTCCCCGTCTTCTTGCCGTAGACGACGTTCGACGTGATCGTCAAAACGGACTGCGTATGAAGCGCGTCACGGTACGTTTTATGTTTCCGGACTTTTTCCATGAACGACTCAACGAGTTCGACAGCGATCGCATCGACACGGTCGTCATTGTTTCCGAATTTCGGGAATTCGCCTTCCGTCTCGAAGTCGACGGCAATGCCTGCTTCGTTACGAACCGGTTTGACTGTCGCGTACTTGATGGCCGAAAGACTGTCCGCTGTGACCGAAAGTCCAGCGATCCCGCATGCCATCGTCCGCAAAATCTCTGGGTCGTGAAGCGCCATCTCGATGCGTTCGTACGCATACTTGTCATGCATGAAGTGGATGACGTTGAGCGTGTTGACGTAAAGTTCCGCGAGCCAGTCGAGCGTCCGGTCGAAGTCGGCGTACACTTTGTCATATGTGAGCACGTCTTCTGTGTTCAACTCCCATGCCGGCGCGATTTGATCGCCGCTCTTCTCGTCACGGCCCCCGTTCATGCTGTAGAGGAGTGCTTTCGCCATGTTGGCACGGGCCCCAAAGAATTGCATCTGCTTCCCAATCTTCATCGGTGACACACAGCAGGCGATGCCGTAATCGTCACCGAACGTCGGGAGCATGAGGTCATCGTTCTCATATTGGATGGCGGACGTCTCAATCGACATCTTCGCGCAATACTGTTTGAATCCTTCCGGCAACTTCGTCGACCAGAGTACCGTCAAGTTCGGTTCTGGTGCCGGGCCGAGGTTCGAGAGCGAGTGGAGGAAACGGAACGAGCTCTTCGTCACGTTCGAGCGACCGTCTTCACTCATCCCCCCGATTGATTCCGTGACCCAAGTCGGGTCGCCAGAGAACAATTCGTTATAATCAGGTGTCCGTAAGAATTTGACGATACGGAGTTTCATGATGAAGTGATCGACGATCTCTTGGACGTCTGATTCTGACAAACGCCCCGCTTCGATATCACGCTCGGCATAGACGTCGAGGAACGTCGAGACGCGTCCGAGTGACATCGCTGCCCCGTTTTGCTCTTTGACAGCGGCAAGATATGCGAGATATACCCATTGGTACGCCTCTTGAGTATTCTCCGCCGGACGGCCGAGATCGAATCCGTAAGCCGTACCGAGTTGTTTTAATTCTTGAAGGGCACGGAGTTGTTCAGATAACTCTTCGCGGTCGCGGATATCTGATTCTGATAAGAAGCCACCACGCTTCGCCAAATCTTTCTTCCGTTCGGCCATCAAGAAGTCGATTCCATAGAGTGCCACGCGGCGATAGTCACCGATGATGCGGCCACGGCCGTAAGCGTCAGGAAGACCTGTAATGATCCCCGACTTACGTGCAGCACGCATTTCTGGCGTATACGCATCGAACACACCTTGGTTGTGCGTCTTACGAATATCCGAATAAATCTTTGTGATCTCTTTGTCCGGTTCGAAACCATACGACTCGAGCGCGGCATCGACCATGCGAATCCCGCCGTTCGGGTGGATCGAACGTTTGAACGGTTCGTCCGTCTGGACGCCGACAACTTTTTCAAGTTCTTTGTCTAAGTACCCAGGTCCGTGCGAAATGATCGTCGATGGCGTGTGTTGATCGACGTCCCATACGCCGCCGCGCTCCCGCTCTTGTTTTGTCAATTCCATCACATGTCCCCAAAGGCGATTCGTCGCCTCTGTCGGTCCCGCCAAGAACGAATCGTTTCCTGTATACTCGTGTCGGTTCAAGCGGATAAATTCACCAACGTTCACTTCCGTTGTCCACTGCCCAGGAACGAATCCTGACCAGGCTGATTTAATTTCGGTTGCCATTGTGGGTCACTCCTCATAAGTTGAGATAACTGCCTGCTTTCTATAATATGAGTGTACGTGAAAACGTGAACATTATGTTTTACATTCTTGTGAAAGTTGTAACAATCTTATGAACGTTGATATATCAGCTTTTTTGTAAGCGCTTTAATTACTGTTATACTATAAATTAACATACATATGAAACAGTTCAAGGTTGATAGGCCATCATTTTTCCGTTGTCTGTATCATTTTTATCGTTCTGTGACGATTTACACAGTTTTTATAGTGATGTAACTCACAGTGCGGGGATAGAACTTGAATTTTTGACCGTTATCGGACACAATGAAGGCAGAACATTGTAGAAGAGGAAGGGGTTCTTCCCATGACGTATGAACCATTGACTGCCGAGCACGACTTAAAAACCGGAGACCGCGTCTCTCTCAAAGTAGAAGCAGCCGGCGAACAGCGTGACGGATTTATCACAGAATTTGAAGACGCAGGGTTTTGGATTCGCTTTGACGACGACATCGAGAACGAGGATTTCATCGATTACCGCGACCACTTGCTCGTAGCATTGATTTCCCGTCCTATCGTCGTAGTGGCGGCTCACCCTGAATTGAAACCGTATGAGCAACTCGTTTCAGAATTACAGTACCGCGTATACCAAGGATTCACGATCGAAGGTGTCGATCGAACGGCTGACGGGGTCGATGTGCACATCAAACTCCTCGAAGACGGCCAGACGTACACACAAACGCTTCGCTCCTCGTTCGACGGAGATACTGAACATGTTCGTTATATTTGAGACAGGGAGCGCTTATGCTTCCTTTGTTTTTGCCCAATGATAAGGAGAAATGATATGAACTTTACAAAACCATTTATTAATGAAGCTTGGCAACGCCTAGGCTTTACGGAACCGATGCCGGTTCAGGCGGAAGCGTTCCCGCCCCTATTAGAAGGAAAAGACGTCACGATCGAAGCACCGACAGGAACGGGTAAAACGCTCGCTTACCTTTTACCCGCTATCGAAAAAATCGACGCCTCGAACGACCGGATCCAAGTCGTCATCGTCGCTCCGACACGCGAGCTCGTCATGCAGATCCAGGCAGTGGCCCAACGTTTCACCGAGAAAGGTGACGTTCGTATCGCCTCGTTCATCGGTGGCGTCGAACTGAAGCGCCAAATCGATCGCCTCAAGAAAAAACCGCATTTGATCGTCGGCACGCCGGGGCGTCTCGTCGAATTGATCGATAAGAAAAAGTTGAAACTACACGAGACGCATACGATCGTGATCGATGAAGCCGATCAAATCATTGACAGCGGTTTGACAGAAGCGGCCGAACGGATCATCAAACATACGGCATCGAATCGTCAAATCGCGCTCGTATCGGCGACGTTGACGGATACGCTTCAAGCATGGGCCGCCCCGTTCTTACCAGAGCCAGTCCACATCAAAATCGAGCGCGCCGTAAGTGCTCAAGTGACGTATGGCTACATGTTGACGACACGCCGCTATAAGCCAGAACTGCTCCGCCGCCTCTCTCACGTCGACGGCGTCAAAGCGCTCGCCTTCATCAACAACCGCTCGTTCTTGCCACCATTAAAAGGTGAGCTCGAGAAGATGAACGTCAACTATCGCATGCTCGACAGCTTGAAAGGAAAACGGGAACGCGTCGAGACGCTCCGTGAGTTCCGTAAAGGCGAGTATCCGCTCCTCATCACGACAGGCCTTGCCGCTCGCGGCCTCGACATCGAAGAAGTGACACACGTCGTCCACTTCGACTTGCCGGAGTCGATTGACGACTTCATCCACCGTTCAGGCCGGACGGCGCGCGGGAACGCGGCCGGCACCGTCCTCTCACTCGTGACTGATGAGGACTTGAAACATTTGAAATCGTTCGCCCGTCAACTCGGCGTCGAATTGAAAGAGCTCGAAATTTACCGTGGCGACGTCATCGAGAAGCGAATCGAAGATAAACCCCCGGTCGTCAAACGTCCCGCGAACAAGCGAGGACCGCGCCGATGAAAAAAGACCGGAAAGTGATTCCATTCCCGTTGCTCGTGGAAGAGTCCGAATTGCTGGCCGAGCTGAAGAAATTGTATGAGCAAGCGGCACTTGCACGAAGCACGCAGTGGACGAACTATATTCAAGAAATCGCCTCGGAAGGCACGTGGCACTTGAAAGACGCCGAACTGTTCCGCGACCTTTTCATCGATTGGGCCGTCTTCTTTGAGACGGACGAGGACGGGATGACACCGCACGGCCGCTACTTGGCGGAGCATAAGGCGGACATGTCGCCGGCCCTCTACCATGCCCTCCGCGGTCTGGCCGTCCCACGCTGCAGCATCTTTGAAGTGACCGAGAACGGTTTACGCGATTGGGAGACGAAAGAAACGTACAACGTGACCCTTCCAGAAGTACGGGAACCTGGCGATGTGATGCTTGGGAAACTGCTAGACATCCGTGGCAGCTGGCGTTTCGGGTCGGCGTTTCTCGCTCTTCCGGCGAAAATGGCCGGGAACGTCTCGGACCTCTATATCGACTTCACGGACGAAGTCGGTCCCGGTGCGTTTCTCGATCAGTTCCCAGAGTTTTGCGCCGAGCTGATTGACTTGTTGCTCGATTTAGAAGAAGGGATCATCGTCCCGAAACCACTAAAATAACCGAGAGGCGGCCGCCTCTCGGTTATTTCTATCAGTAGACATAATACTCGACGGTTTGATTGGCCGCTTGATCGCTGTCTCCCTCTGCTTTTATGGAAGCACGCGACACCATATCTCCTTCATCATATACTTCTAGCATAGCCCCTTCTGTCGTTGGAAGCACATGATAGATTAACTGATCGACATAAGTGACTGACCCGACCGTACCTTGAATGGCTTGGCGAGTCGTCTGCTCCAACGAGTTTAAATCAATAATCAATTCCGTTCCGTCAGATTGAATCGTACGATACTCATGACCTTTGAATAGCGTACCTTTCAATTCTTCCGATTGGTTCACTTTCACTACTTTGTTTTCTTTAGCGTCATAGACAAATAGTCCTGGTAGATCCATTTCTGACATATATTCTTCACCTGTGTCGTCTTGTAACGTCTCAAGCGCCGTCGCGCGAATCGGAATATAGCGGTTGTCCGTCGCCACTTGACCTTGATACGCAGACGGATACCATGACCATTCCGCCCCAACGACACCTCCGACCAACGTCTTGGATCGATCAATCTTTTGCGTGACGAACGTCTTCGTCGATTCATCGAACGTTGCCACGTGATGGTTCGTCGTTTCATAGTTTTGATCGTACAGAAGGTGGACTTTATCGTCGTAAACGTAAAATCCCTTCCAACCACTTTCTAATATCTCTCGTGCCTGTCCAAACTCGGTAACGTCTACTTCCTTACCGTCTTTTGATTTGAGCACCACTAACGTATCACGGTCTTTTTGGCCGATCGCCACTTCCCCATCGGTCGTCCAAATGCGTTGCGCATAATCCAACTGTTTCAGCGCTCGTTTGAACGCTCGAGAGTCTTCCCCGAAATTCGCTCGAAAATCGAGGAGCTGCTCGAAGTAACTTCCCTTATGCGAGGAGGTGCTCCCATTCAATGTCACATTGATCTGCGTATAAGGCTGATCTATCGACCCTTTAGCGACTTGAACGATTCGATCTTCCCACACCTTTTTATTGGATTCGACTTGAAGTGACCAATCCGTCCCACTTTCCGTCCCGCTGACGGCATATGTGGCGAGCCCTACCGTGATCATCACACCTAAGGCGACCACGTTCACCATTCGTTTCATGCGATTCACCTCACACACTTATTTTTTTTGAAAGGAAACGACGGCTTAGCAACGTCAGCCCGAAGACCAACCCGATCAATCCTAAACCGAACAGTCCAATCAGTTCATCCATAAACAAATAGCGTTCAAAATAAATAATTAGAAGCGTCGGCAACGCAATCAAACCACTCACTACACAAATCGCCAAGACCGGTGACCAAAGCGTCCGTTGCCATAGCCCCCGCTCCACTAAAACGAACGTGAAGAGTGCGAGCACGACAAATGCGATCAGCACTTGATGCACGAGGAAGTTAAATCCACTCTCTGGATACATCATGGCAAGATAATCGAATTGTATCGCCCTCTCAAACGATCCTTGAAGCGGAATCATTTTGGCGTTCAGCCAAGCAGTGAACAGTTGATATTGCAAAAGCAACGCCATCCATTGAATCGCGAACAAGCCCAAAATGAGCATCATGACTGTCACAAATTTCGCAATGAACAGTTTCATTCTCCCTGTCGGTATCGTCAGCAACCGCATCATAAATGTGCCGCGTCCTTGAAACTCGCGATACCAAATCCAGACGCTGAAAAAAATCATCGCGACGATTGCGACACCAACCGATAGAGTAAAAATAGTGCTTCCGATGTAATTCGCGAACGAGACCGTATAACCCGTCATGCCCTCTAGTCTCATTTCTTCATATGTAGCAGTCTGCCTCCATAAGAAAGCACCTAGCCAGCTGAATTGCAGCGCCAACAGCACGCCGACTAAGATCAAGTACGATTTCTTTACGCGATCAAGCTCCCAACTGATCAGTTTCAACACGCTCATGCCCCGTACTCCTCTCTCATGACATCAACGATCGACTTGCCGTGAATGAAACGGACGTCCTCGACGTCGAACTCACGGACGATCCGTCCCCGGTTCAACATGACGGCCTTATCGACCAAATATTCAATGTCTTCAATCTCGTGCGTCGTAATCAACACGCCCCGATCTTCCATCACATCACTCGAGAACAACTCGACGATCTGTTCTTTTGAAAACACATCGATGCCTGAGAATGGTTCGTCAAGCAATAAATAGTCCGGGTCTTGTGCAATGCCGAGCGCCAAGTTCACTTTCGCGAGTGTCCCTTTCGACAACTCATTCAACTTGTCTTCCGGAAACAGCTTGAACTCGTCGACGAGACGGGCGAATAGTTTTGAATCGAACTTCGGATAAAAGTCGCGCATGAACGCCTCGCACTGCTCAATCGTGAAGTGAATCGGGAATGTCGAGTGATCTGGTACGAACGCGACGCGATTCAAATCAAGCGGCTCCCCATCGATGAGCACCGTGCCGCGATCAAACGGCGTGAGCCCCATAATGCCTTTTAAAATCGTCGATTTCCCGCTCCCGTTCAAACCAATGAGGCACGTGATCTCTCCTTTTTGGGCCGTGAACGACACGTCTTCAAGTACTTGCTTTTTGCGGTAACGTTTTTTAACTCCCAGTACTTCGATCATCGAGATTCCCCTCCTCGTATTGCTGTTTAATTTTATCGACGAGTTCATCCATCGTGACGTCGAGTTCTTGGATCGATTCGACGAAGACGGCGATCGCCTCATCGACGAGCTCCGTTCGAATCCGGGTCAATACGTGTTCATCCGTCGTCACGCGACTCGGACGGTTCCGTTCGGTCGTAATCAATTGTTGTTCCTCCATCTCTTTGAACGCCTTTTGGACGGTGTTCGGATTGATTTTCAGTTCGGTCGCGAGCTCTCGCCGCGACGGCATCTCTTCGCCCGCCTGTAGTTCTCCTAGCGCCATCTTCTTTTTGAAGTAATCGACGACTTGGATATAGACGGGGGCTCTCGTGTTGAATTGAATGATCATAGGCCACCTCTCTAAGTGTATGATGCGACTAATACACTATCTGACTGTATTATCATCATAATACACTTAGGTGTCAACAACTATTTGTCAAAACCATCCAAAACAAAAACGCATCCGTTGCTTACACGGATACGTCAATCGATTTGAATGATCTGGTCGGCCTTGACTTTAGGATTGACCGTCTCGAGATAATGCGCCTCTCCCGGCCAATAGCGACGCTCGTATTTTGCGAGCCGTTCCGTCATGTCCCCGATGTATGTATCGCGTTGCAGAACCCGCTCATACCGGACCTCCCGCGGGCAGTCGAGATAGACGACGTAATCGAAATAACTCCGCCATTCGTCACGCAGCAAAAAGATGCCTTCGATGAGGACGAGTGCGTTCGGTGCGATTTCCACCGTTCGGTTGATGACCTCATCCCGGTCGCGGTCATAATATGGCAACGTCAGCGTCGCCTGCCCTTCTTGAAGCGGTTTGAACAACGTCTCCACGAGCAAGTCGACATCCCATTGGAGCGCATAGTATTCCATCGCCTCGGGTTCACCCGTCCCATAACGCCTGAACCGCTCGACGATAAAGTCGTCAATGTGGAAATTCATTTCGTTCGGCACGATGCCCCGTAGTTGATTGACGAGTGTCGTCTTCCCGGCACCGCTCAACCCGTCAATCGCCACGACGAATGGCCGGTCCGGCGAGTGTTTGACGTATTCGTTTCGAAGGATCTCCTTCAGCGTCTCCATCTTTTCCTCTCCTCTAACAAAAAAAGTCAGCCGCTAGGGCTGACTTCAGTTTACCAGAGCACCCAACCGCGCGCTCCCGGCGGTGCACTCTCAATCAAGTGCCAAATCGGAATCGTGTAAGCGAACGCGATCAAGACGAACGTCACGGTGATCCACAATTTCCAGTTCTCGAAGAAACGAGGTGTCTCCATCGCCGCCTCCTCTGTCTCGGCGAGCGGGAACTCTTCTTCCCCTTTCGGCGCGAGGAATGACAGGTTGAACATCGAATAGACAAAGATGAGGACGGAGATCAAGAGAATCGTCCCACCGATCGCCATTGCCATATGGTACGGGATCCATTCACGCGTGAGCGCGTCCGAGAAGTAAGTCGCCGGACCCGTTCGACGCGGGTTTCCTTGAAGGCCCGAGATGTGCATCGCGTACGACATGATCGCCATCCCGAACGCCCAAGTCCCTGCTTGGATCAAGCCGAGGCGATTCATCGCTTTCGTGAGCGTCCGGCCACGCAATACCGGCACAAGCCAGTACGCTGTCCCGAAGAACGTCAAGGCGACGGCCGTCCCGACCGTGATATGGAAGTGACCGGTGACCCAAAGCGTGTTGTGGACCATCGCGTTCAATTGGTGCGACGCGTTAATGATCCCACCGGCACCGGCCGGGATGAAGAACAACATGCCGACGAAAGGTGCAAGGAAACGGACATCCCCGTAAGGCATCTTCTTCACCCAACCGAACAGTCCGCGGGCACCGAGCGCCCGGCCTCGCAATTCAAACGTCGCGAACAGCGAGAACGCGGTCATGAACGAAGGGATGACGACGAGGAACGTCAAGATGACTTGGACGAACTTCCAGAACGGGTCGATGCCAGGTTCCGTCAACTGGTGGTGGAAACCGACAGGGAACGAGAACAACAAGAACAACAAGAACGCCATCCGGGCGAGAGCATCCGAGAAGATCTTACCGCCGATGACTTTCGGCACGACCGTATACCAGACGATGTAGGCCGGCATGAGCCAGAAGTAGACGAGCGGGTGACCGAAGTACCAGAACAGCGTCCGTGACAACTCGATTCCGACCGTATCTTTCCACCCGAGTGAGAGCGGGAGCAGTTGGAACAAAATCGTCCCGGCGACGCCGAGTGTGGCGATGACCCAAAGCAGCATCGTCATGATGCTCATGAAGGCCGGAAGTGGCGGATGAACCCCAGGATTTTCCCGTTTGTAGTCCGCATACATCCGGAACATCGCGAACGCTGACAACCACGTTCCGACGACGAAGAGGACGAGACCGACATAGAAGATTGGGTCGGCCATGAGCGGCGCATAGAACGTATAGAGCACGGTCGCTTTATTAGCGAGCACCATGATCGTGACGAGCACGGCCCCGGCGATGATCATCCAGAAACCGAGCCAGGCGACGCGGGTCGGGAATGATTCGAACCGTCCGAACGACTTGGCGAGGAGCGCATACAGGAGACCGATGATGAACATCGTCGTGAAGACGAGACCGAGCATGATGCCGTGGGCGGTCAAAAGTTGATAGTAGCCGAACACTTCCGGGATGATGCCGGTCCGGATAAGCGTCTGCATGAGCCCTGCCAGGGCACCAATCAAGACGGCGAGCACCGAGATGACGACGTGGGCGTAAGCGAGCCTTGCCTCTTTCACACCGATACTTGGCACCGGCACGCCCCGTTCCATTTCCCATTGTTTCAACTTTGAAGCGACGTCGTTCATGTTACTCCACCACCTTAATTTTAGTCGCCATCATATGATGGCCCGTACCGCAGTATTCATTGCAAAGAATCAAGAACTCTCCCGTTTCTTTGAACGTATACGTGAGCGAGTTGATATGTCCCGGGACGACCATCATGTTGACGGGCGTACCGACGAGCTGAAAGCCGTGAACGACGTCAGGTGATGTAACGAGGAACGTCACTTTCGCACCTTTCGGGATCTCGACGTTTCCAGGCGTGAACGTGAACGCCTGGGCGACCATGACGAGTTCATACTCGTTGTCCCCGATTTTGTGAAGGCCAGGATTGTCGAACGGCGCCGTTTGATGTACTTTCGCCGGGTCGACCAGATCGGCGTCTGATGCCGGTTGGTTGCCGGCCGCAAAGGCCGATACACCGAGGACAGTCAAAAACACGGCCAATAAGATAATGCCAAACACTAACCAATATTTCTCAAGCTTATGAATATGCAACGTGAGCGACTCCTTTCGTTTCTGTTATCGTGTGACGAATAAATAAAAGACCGATGACCACATGGCGATGATGACGCCCGCGACGATCATGACTGATGTGAACGTTCCTTTCAAATCTGGTTCTTGTCCACCGTTCTTATCCACGTGAAGGACCCCTTTCGCTATAATTTCCATCTTCATTGTATGAGATTGAGCAGTTATTTATATGTGACTTTTATCACTTCAAAAGTGACAATCACATCATTTTTGCGTAGTTTACACACATAAAGTTCACAAATGACACATGCAGTCACACAAAAAAACCGTCTCACGAAGAGACGGTTGCGTTTCAGTTATAATCGGCAAATTCCAGCCGGACAGCCTTCACAGTGACATAACTCTTTTAGGAAATCGAGGTCGTGAATCTCGATCGTATTCGGAGCCGTCATCAAGACGCCATCTTTGCGCCATTGACTCATCAAACGATTGACCGTCTCCCGCGGGGCGCCGATCAGTTGACCGAGCTCCCCATCGGACGGATGTCTCGGAATGATGATCGATTCGCCATCGTCGATACCGTGCATCGCAGCCATCCGGAGCAATGTCGAGGCGAGTGCGCCTGGCTTGCCGTAAAGGAGAAGATCGCGCACTTTCATCTCTGAATGTTTACGCATCATCGACGTCCACCGGATAATCTCACCAGCGAACCGGATATCCTGCTGCATGAGCGTCTCCAGCTCTTGTTTCGAGATGGTCCCGATGACACTCTCCTCGGTCGTCTCAATGCTATAGGAGCTTGGATATGATTCGACGATGTCGAACTCTCCGAAGAAATCATTCGACCCGAATAAGAACATGACGAGCGGATTGCCTTTTTTCGTGATCTTTGTAAATTTGACCGAACCACTCTTTATATAAAAGAATTTGTCACATTTCTCGCCTTCCCAACAGACGATGCTCGCTTTCGGATAAACTTGAGTCGTCATCATCTCGAGCAACAACTGTTTCGTCTCGTTTGAGAAGATAAAACTGTTCGGTTGCGTCTTTCCACATTTCGTCGACATCATTTCCTGCTCCCTCCATCGTTCATTCACTTGAATGTCTCGTACGTTCATTGTATGGGTTTATTATACAGGAGAAGATGCCATTTCATCACAAAAGTATGTGACATTTCAAACAATCTTCTATCTTTTCTAGAAAAAAAGACTGCGGCGGGGCCACAGTCTCCATGCTTACCGGTACACGAGACGAATCAACTTCTCTGCCGCTTTAAAGTTCGGATAACGAAGCGGCAAATCATACTTCGTCGTGTTCCGTAAAATCGATTTGGCGTGGCTGAACGTCTCAAAACTGTAACGTCCGTGATAAGCACCCATTCCACTGTCGCCGACCCCGCCAAACGGCAAGTTCGGGTTCGTCAAATGCATGAGGACGTCGTTGACACAGCCGCCACCGAACGAGAGGTGTTTGAACGTCTTTTGTTCGATCTCTTTAGACTCAGTGAAGAGATAAAGGGCAAGCGGATGCGGCCGCGCCGATACGAACTCGATTGCTTCATCCAAATCTCGATACGTCAAGACCGGGAGAATCGGGCCGAAAATTTCGTCTTTCATGACGTTTGCCGATTCATCAACATCCGTCATCACCGTCGGCGCAATCTTCAAATTGTCACGGTCGGTCTCCCCACCAAAGAAAATGTCTCCTTCTGCTAAGTAACCTGCCAGGCGGTCAAAATGGTTCGTGTTGACGATTCGCGTGAACCGTTTCGTGCCGACGCCGTTACCGAACATCGTGAACGCTTCTCGTTTGACTGCCTCAAGAAACTCGTCTCGGCGAGATTCATGGACGAGGACATAGTCCGGCGCGACACATGTCTGCCCGGCGTTCATCCATTTGCCCCACGCGATCCGTTTGGCTGCCACATCAATCACGGCGTCTTCATGGACGATGGCCGGGGATTTCCCTCCGAGTTCGAGCGTGACCGGCGTCAACTGCTTCGCCGCCGCCTCCATGACGACTTTTCCGACCCCGGTCGAACCGGTGAAGAAAATATGTCCCCACTTTTCAGCGAGAAGTGCCGTCGCCACGTCTTTATCGCCTTCAATGCTGACGACGTAACGGTCTGTGAAAGCGCGCTCGAGAACGGTCGTGATCATACGCGCCACGTTCGGCGTGAGTTCCGATGGCTTTACGACGGCCGTGTTGCCGGCTGCAATCGCTCCGATGAGCGGAGCCATCGCGAGTTGGAACGGATAATTCCACGGTGCGATGATCAACACCGTCCCGTACGGTTCATACGTGATCTCGCTCTTCGTCCCCAAATGGATAGCCGCTCCTCTAACTCGTTTCGGGCGCATCCACCGCTTCAACTCTCGGCTCGTCCGAGTGATCTCATCATATACGAAACCGATCTCGGTCGTGAACGCGTCAAGTTCCGATTTGTTCAAATCTGTTTGTAACGCCTCAATGATGTCCGCCTCGTAATGTTTAATCGACTCTTTCAAAAACGTCAGCATACTGAGACGGAAAGCTAACGACTTTGTCGCTTGTGTTTTGAAGAAACGACGTTGCTTTTGAATCAATTCCTCGATCGTCAATTGTTCGATTGGTGCGAGCATGAAGGTTCCTCCCTTGATTAATAACGCTGTCTCCATCTTATCACTCTCGGCTCACCCGCGACCATTTTGAACCTTCTCGGAACCTTTCGACAACCATCTCGTTTCACTCTGACTTTGGTGATAACAGCCGCTTCCTCATTTGTTCTAAGGCAAAGAAAGCAACCCCTGATCCGAGCAGTACGATTCCCGTAACGGTGAATTTATTCGTTAACGGAATCGTGAGCCAGCCGAGTAAAGCCGACCCGACGACCGTCCCGAGTGAGAAGAACGCATAAAAGTATCCGTACGACTTGCCGCGGTTGGCACGGTTTGTCGCTTTGATCAAAAGCGTGTTGATGGCCGGGAACAAGATGGCGAAGCCGACACCGTACAAGGCGAGGACAGCGTATAGTGCGCCGGCACTGCCAGACGTGCCGATGAGCAACTGACTCACGCCGAGAATCGTGATTCCGAGCGCGGCTAGCTTCGTCGGTTCAACACGATCGAACAACCGGTTCGTCGGCAGCACAAAGACGAGGACGGCGACAATCCCGAACGTGCTCAACAGCGTCCCGCTCAGCCGCGAATCATACCCGAGCGCCTGTACATAGAGCGGCAACAAATAAGCGAGCGCCCCTTGGGAGAACATGAGCAAAAATGCACCGACGTACGCTTTCAACACGTCGCGTTGCAACGCATCGGACACCGGTTGTTCATCAGTGTCAATCCGTTTTCCGGTCAGACGCAACTGACGTAACACGACTAAAGCGAGTAGCGCCACGGCCAATCCATAAAACGCGACGAATGAAAACACGACCGGGACCGACGTCCGGCTCGCCATGATTCCGCTAAACGCCGGACCGAGGATGGCAGCGAGTCCGACAAAGCTACCGGTGAGGGCGACTTTCTTCCCTTGCCGATTGGCGGCGGTCAAGTTGGCCGATAAGGTGAAGGCGGCCGGGACGATGAGACCGGCGACAAAGCCGTGGACGATTCGGACGACGAGTAACGTTGTCGGCGTGTCGACGACGTGATACATGAAAAGACTGACACTCGACAAGACGAGACCGGCGAGCAAAATCCGGAACGGACCCGTCCGATCGGTCCACACTCCAGACAAAATATTCCCGAACGTGTTCGATAATGAATAAATCGCAATCGCCACACCGGCAAGGAACGGTGTCGCACCGACCGAAGTGGCGAACGTGCTCATGACGGGCAGTTGGGCGAATAAATCAAAGAAAGCAAAAAAGACGATACTATAGATGACGAATGCAGACGTCTTGTTCAAGCGATTCAACTCCTTCGCTCAGTCAATCAGTGACTAAGTTTCAGCTTCAGTCTAGCTTGACGTCTTGACTTTGTATAGATGACACGGCACACCGACACAAAAATGCCCTACAAACGAATTTGTAGGGCACCCGATTAATTTGTCACTTCGACGGCCGTGTCGAGGGCGACGCGAATCATTTCGTCGAACGTCGATTGACGCTCTTCCGATGTCGTCTCTTCACCTGTCAACAAGTGGTCCGAGATCGTGAGAATCGTCAACGCGTTGACTTTATGTTTGGCTGCAAGCGTATAAAGGCCAGCTGCTTCCATTTCAATCGCGAGGCAACCGAAGTCGGCCCACTTCTTGAAGTGGTGGAAGTCATCTTGATAGAATTGGTCGGCCGTGAAGATTTGACCGACTTTTACTGGGATGCCCGCTTTCTCAGCGTTCATATATGCACGATGTAGGAGGTCGAACGTCGCAGTCGGTGCATAATCCATTCCATCGAAACGGACACGGTTCTGCCCCATCTCACTTGATGCGCTCATCGCGATGACGACGTCGCGGACTTTGACGTCTTCTTGAATCCCGCCGGCAGTCCCGACACGGATCAAGTTTTTCGCGCCGTACGACATGATCAACTCGTTCACGTAAATCGACATCGATGGGACACCCATCCCTGTCCCTTGAACGGAGATGCGCTTTCCTTTGTATGTTCCTGTGAAACCGTACATACCACGTACTTCATTGTACAATTCGACGTCCTCTAGAAACGTCTCGGCGATATATTTCGCACGAAGCGGATCTCCTGGAAGTAATACCGTTTCTGCGATTTGTCCTTCTTGTGCCCCAATGTGTACACTCATGATTTATTTCCTCCTTTAAACTTGTTGTTGGTATTGTTCCCGATATTCATTCGGGGTAACACCAACTTGTTTTTTGAAGACTTTTCGGAAATATTTGTCGTCCGAAAAACCAACTGCTTGGGCGACCTCGTAAATACGTTGTCTACTCGTCTCAAGGAGACGTTTGGCCTCGAGCATGCGAATCGAGAGCAAGTACTCTGATAAGTTGACGCCATACTGCTGCTTGAAGCGCCGCGATATGTATTCGCGACTCAAAAAAAAGCGCTCACTCATTCCTTGCAGACTCAGTTCTTCCGCGTAGTGACGTTCGATATAGGCGCCGATTTGTAAAATCGGGTCGTCCTCTGTCGGACGCACATCGACAAGGGCCCGCTCGAGCGTGTCGTTCAAGACGTCCGGATCGATCGGCTTCAGCAAGTAATCGAAACTCTCTAGCTGAATCGCCCGTCGCATGTATGAATATTCGTCATACCCGGTCAAGACGATCAGTTTCGTCGCTTCGGCTTCTCGGTGCAACCATTCCATCAACTCAATCCCGTTACAACGCGGCATTTGAATATCCGATAATACGAGTGCCGGACGTTCCTTGACGATGATTGCTTTCGCCTCATCCCCGTCGCTTGCTTCGATCACGTTCGTGACGCCGAGCCGCTCCCATTCTCCGAGCAACTTGACCGCTTCCCGTACCGGTGACTCGTCGTCGACAATCAACACTTTTGTCATGACGCATCTGCCTCCTTCACGGCCGGAAAGCGCATGACGATGCGAAATCCGCCTGTCTCTGGTGTAGCCAACATAAATTCAGCCTCCCGATTATAGTTTAACATGAGTCGATCCCGAATGTTCTTTAAACCGGTGCCTTCCGCCCCATTTAACGGGATCGATGACCGTTCAATCCGTTCCTGTAACGCCACCAATTCATTGTGCGGGAGGAGGCGTCCGCTATTCTCACAATGGATGACGAGTTCGTCCCCGTTTTGACGGATGCGAAGCGTAAAGCGATTGGACGCCCCGTCTCGTTCAAAGCCGTGCTTGAAAAAGTTTTCCGCTAGCGGCTGCAAAATCATTTTCGGAACGATCAAGTTTTTCAGCGATTCGGGTACATCGACCTCGACAGAGAATTGGTCAGGAAAACGCACGTGTTGCAGTCGAACGTAAGAGTCCAAATGATCGACTTCTTTTTTTAACTTCACCATCGACTCATCAGGATGCATCGTATAACGCATCATCGATGAGAGCTGGGTGATCAAGCGATAGACCGTTTTGCCGTCTCCTTTCAAGGCGAGCGTGCCGATCGATTGCAAGGCGTTGAACAAGAAATGAGGGTTCGTCTGTGCTTGTAGCGCCCGTAGCTCATTCGTCCGGTTTTCAAGCGCGAGGCGATATTCTCGTTGGATCAAATCATCAATTCGCTCAATCATTCGTTTGAATTGACGGCCGAGCACACCGAACTCATCATTTCCGAGGGAATCAAACGAGACCGTCATGTCCCCTTGCTCGATTCGCCAAATGTTAGACGTGAGCGTCTTAATCGGCGTCGTCAAACGAATCGATGCGTACGTGGCACCGATGAGCGCCAAGATAAGCGAAATGACCCCGACGATAAAAATGATAAATGACGTCCGTGAGGCCGGTTCGGTCAATAGACGGTCTGGAATCGATTTCCCAACGTAAAAGTGTTGATTCTCGAACTCGAACGACTTGATGATCCGATGGTGTTTTCCGTCACTCGACACCGACGTCGGCGCCACCGTTTCCGGAATCGCCTCGTCACCGAGGTGGGCGAATACTTGGTCACCTGCACCGACGAACCAAAGACTCTCACCCGGATTGTTTTGGAGTGAGGCGAGTTGACCGATAAAGACGTCCTCTGGAATATCGATCGACAAGATGGCGAGCGGCTTGTCTGTCTCGATTTTATCGAGCCGGAAGTGAAGTGTGACGACGTCTTCTTCTGAGACGAGCGGTCCAAAATCATGATACGGGACGAGCGGATGCGACGCCTCAAGCAAGACGCGGCTCTCCTCGTACTTCAATAATTGCTGTTGGATGGCACTCGGTTGCTTTTTCGAACGCGGGGACACTTTCATTTTGTAAGCCGCGAACGAGTCCATGTCCTCGAGAATGAGCAGCTGGATTTGCGCGACGTCCTCACGGGATAAATACATGCCGAGAAGTGCCCGCCGTACTTCAAGTTCGGTCTGTTCGAGCGACAACCCGGGACCGTACTCTAAAATGTCGAGCACGTCGCGATTGGCATATAAACTCGTCGGGAGACGGCTCAAATCAGATATGTACCGTTCAAACTGCAACGTCCCCCGTTCGAGCGACCATTCGGTCAGTTGGAGACCGCGTTCACGCTCACGGTCCTTCACGTACCAGTAGGAAACGATTGTCGCTAAAATGACTGGAACGATGATTGTCAACGCGATCATCCCTGTCAGTTTCGTTCGAATGCTATTCACCGTCATCCCTCCCGACTTGATTATATCACGGGTCATGCAAACGCTTGCAACAACCTTCAAAAAAAAACTTAGCCCTTCGTTTACAAGGGCTAAGTCAACGTTTTATTCATATGAGCGAAGGAGTTCGACGATCCCAAACTCATGGCTCCAATCTTTCGCCACATCGATCGGTGTCATCCCGTCGTTGTTCTCGATTGTGACATCGGCTCCGCTCTCAAGCAACAGCACCAACGAATCATAATCCATTCCATCGTTGTACAACAAGTTATGAAGCGGCGTGTCGCCATAACTGTCTTGCATGTTGATGTCCGCCCCGTTCGCCAACTCCTCGCGGATCGCATCCGCCCCTGCGTTGTCATACGTCAACTGTTGGAGCGGCTCTTCCGACAGCGTATCGGCGAACCCTTCGCCAAACGACGGCGAGGCGAGGCTCGTGAACCCGTCACTCGTGACGAGCCACGCGATAAGGGCCACGTTCAACACGACCGTCATGGCAATCGTCCCGATGATCGACGCTTTGACGTAGCCGGCCGTCTTGAATACCGGTACATTCACTTCGCCAGCTGCCGTGGCGATGGCGGCGATACGTTTCGGTAACGTCGGATGTGTCGAGATGAGTTCGCTGTATTTGGCGATAAAGCCGTTCTCGCGGCTCGCCTCTTGTAAATAATCGAACTCGTTCACTTCCTTGGCGAGTGTACCACCGACAGCGAGGACGGTAAGCGCCTGTTTCGCTGCCGCTTCGTCTTGAATATAGTGGGCCGCCATCCGGTCGCACGTATATTCGCAAGCACGTGAGTATGCCGAGCCGAGGAACGGGACGATATTCCCGAGCAAGACGAGCCATTGTTTTTGCACATGGTTGCGACGGATATGGGCCAGTTCATGCGCGATAATGAACTCGACTTCTTTCACTTGACCGTTCCGAGACAATTCAACGATGTCGGAATACAAAATGATCATATTCTTTTGGAAGAACCGTGTCGCGAACGCGTTCAAAATCCCTCCGGCTTGCAAGATGTAGACGTCCGGCAACATCCGGATGCCCATCCCTTGACCGACGCGTTGATACGTCTCATATAAGTCCGTAAATTGACGTTCGGTCACTTTCACCCCGTTCGTCCGGATGTAACCGATTTGAATCCAGTGGGCGAACATCGACAACGACACGATGAAGCCGATGATGACTAAAAAGAAGCCGAGCGATGCGATCGTTAAGACGATGGCTAAAAGAATTGTCATAATACTCGATGCGACGAGCAAGCCGAAATACAAGTTTTCGTGCTTATGGATAAGTTTTGTTTGATTCACGTAATATTCCCCTTCATTTTCCAATTAACAACATAATTATAGCGGCTTCCTTCTAAAAAGCAACAAAAAAATAGAAACTGACGAAGTGTCAGTTTCTATCGAATTGTCACGCTATACAATTGATCGTCTTCAGAGCCGGGATTGCCTCGCCCATCCGTATTGTTCGTGATGTAATATAGACGGTCTCCCTCGAGCCAGACGTCACGGATTCGGCCTTTGTCTTCGACAATCGCCGTCACTTCTCTCGTCTCCCGCTCAAGGGCGACGAGTCGATTTCCGCGTAACGTCGCCATATAGACGTAATCCTCATCCGCGATGATGCCGGACGGGGCCCACGACGTCGATCCGACTTCGAACCAAGGCGTCTCTAATCCGTCGCCGGTCTCTTCCGCCTCGATAAGCGGCCAGCCGTAGTTGTTGCCGCGTTCGATGATATTCACTTCATCGTGACCGGATGCCCCGTGCTCACTCGCATAGAGGACCCCGTCGACAAGCGCCAGCCCTTGCGGATTACGATGGCCCGAAGAATAAATCCAGTCGACCGGCTCACCTTCACCCGAGAGCGGGACAGCAAGAATCTTTCCAGCGAGTGATGTATTATCTTGGGCGAGATCGGGCACGAGCGCATCACCGGTCGTGACCCAGAGCATGTCATCGTCGAGGAGCAAGCGTCCACCATTATGGAACTGGGCACCGGGGATATCTTCGAGCACGATGCTCGTCTCTTCAAACCGTTCGCCGTCCCACGTCAGCTCGACGACGCGATTTTTAACGTCCCCAGGCGTCCCATACGTATGGTAGGCATACAGCTGACGGGACGTATCGAAGTCATCTGTCAGCGCCAACCCAAGGAGCCCGCCTTCCCCGATTTCGAGAACATCCTCGGTCAACTCGACCGGTTGTCGGTCCACGTTCCCGTCCGCTCCAATGACCGCGATCGTACCACCCCGTTCCGAGACGAGCCAGCCGTCTTCAGTCCGCGCAATCGACCACGGTACATCGAGTTGTCCGGCGAGCGCCTCACTCGTCCCGATCGACAATCGTGCTTCCGTCGACTCATCCGTCTGTCCGCCTTCTTCTTCCGTTTGCTCAGGCGCCTCTTCGACCGGTGTTTCTTCTTGTACAGCGTCTTCTGTCGGTTCGGACGCACATCCGGCGACGAAGACGAGAGACAAGAGTAGGATCCATCGTTTCAATTTGACCGCCTCCCTTTCCACCATCATACCGCGACTTTAGTTGTCACGTGAAGGTTCGGGTGGGCGAGCGGGCAAGCGCAAGGCGATCAAAAGGGCGATGAACGCTGCCAACGCCGCTCCAACGAAGACGGTGTTCAGACCGGTCGCAATCAATTGCTCTCCTTGTAAGCGGACGGTCTCGTCAAGCGCCGCACTTGTCGTCCGGTTGAAGAACGATTCGAGAGAGGCACCGCGCAACATCTCATCGTTCCGGAATCCGCTCAAGACGATAAAGTTGAATATCGCACCAAAAATGGCGACACCGAGCGTCTGCCCGACCGTACTTAAAAATGAATTCGCCGCCGTGGCCGTCCCTCGTTGACGGTACGAGACGACCGTTTGCAACACGACGATGAACATCTGTTGCGACAATCCGAAGCCGACGCCGATGATGGCGACGGCGAGATAGATGAACACGTCCGGGCTCGACTGGGTGAGAAACGTCAAAATGATCGTCCCGACCAGCAAGAGACTCATTCCTGTGACGGCACGGCGCCTTGGCGAAGCCGCCCCGAGCGTTCGCCCTCCAATGATCGACGTGAACGTCCACGCCACCGACAACGGCATGAGCATGAACCCTGCCTCTGTCGCCGACTTTCCGAGGACAGCCTGCGCCCAGATCGGAATGTACGCCGACATCGACACGAGCACCCACGCCGCGAAGAAGACAGCCCCATTGATCGAGGCGATGATCGGTTGCTTCAGCAGATCAAGCGGCAATAGCGGCGTCGCGGCTCGACGCTCCGACATGAAGAAACTCGTCAGGAGACCGACGCTGGCAATCCCGCTGACGATGACCGGTACCGTCCACACGTTCGTCTCACTGAACGTGATAAGGGCATACAAAAAAGCTGACGTCCCACCGGCAAACAAGAGGGCGCCTTTGACATCGATTCGTTCGGTCGTCTCCGTAACCTTTTCTTTGTAGAACACGACAATCATTAAAAACGACAGGAGCGCGAAAGGTACGTTCAATAGAAAGACGTAGCGCCACGACAACGTTTCGACCAAGAAACCACCGATGACCGGCCCGAGCACACCGGACACGCCCCAGACGGCACTCAAAATCCCCTGGATTTTTCCGCGCTCCTCATATTTATATAAGTCTCCGATAATCGTCATCGAGATCGGCAGCACCGCCCCGGCACCGAGCCCTTGGAGCGCCCTGAAAATAATGAGTTGCTCCATCGATCCCGCGAGTCCGCATAGAAGCGAAGCAACAGTGAACAAACCGATTCCGAACAACAAGACGCGTTTACGCCCGAACAAGTCGGCGACTTTACCGTAAATAGGAGTCGATACGGCGGTGAATAGTAAATAAGACGCGAACACCCAACTGACGAGTGCCGCCCCGTTCAAATCGCTCGCGATGACCGGTGTCGCGACGGAAACGACCGTCCCTTCAATCGCTGCTAAAAACGTCGCCAATAACAAGGCGATCGTGACATTCTTTCTCATTCGATTCATCTCCCCAACAAAATAGTGGCGCCGGTAGGTTCCGCACGCCACTTCACTGTCTATTATTTTGTGCGAGAGACGTCCGTTTGACAAGTGTCAACTTCAATCCCAAAAAAGAATCGACGAATTTCGTCGTATGCCGTTTCATCATGAACGACGACGCGGCCGATGAGCTTCCCTGTTTCGAGCACCCATACCTCATCGGCCAACATCGCTGCGACGTCAAGCTGATGCGTCGACAGTACGATCGTCGCCCCTCGGTCCGCTTCTTCGCGTAACAACTGACTCAACGAACGCATCCATAGCGGGTCGAGTCCATTCGTCGGCTCGTCGAGAAGCAAAATATCGGGCGTCGTGACGAGCGCTTGAGCCAACAACAGCCGCTGCCGCATCCCTTTCGACAGTTCCCCGACCCGTCGTCCCATCTTGTCATCGAGTCCGACGCGCCGTAGCAAGGAAACGTCCGGCTTCGCTCGCTGGAGCAACGCGTAATAGACGTATGTCTCTTTCACCGTCCATGACGGGTCAAACGCGAAATCGTCCGGCATGTAACCAAACGTTTGATTGAACCCGTTGCGACGGCGGGTCGTCTCCCCGTTTAAAGAGATGTGGCCGACACTCGGGGCGATCGTGCCGTTCATCAAATTGAGAAGTGTCGACTTCCCGGCCCCGTTGCTGCCACATAAAGCAACGACACGTCCTGTCTCAATCGTCCCATCGAGCGGATGGAGCGACCACGTCGCCCCATAACGTTTCCCGACTTGACTCAATTCAATCATGGCGTCCCTCCTGACGTAACATGAACGTCGCCCCGAACAACGTGAACATGATGACACTGACGATCGCGATCGTGACCGAGATGGCACCGAGCGGTTGACCGAGCCAACCGATGAACGACTCATAGATCGCCCCGAACAAGTCAGGCGCGGCCGAGACGGCGCTCACCCAGACACGCAGCAGTTCGAATCCGTTCAAATAGAGGAGCCCTACCATCGCGTTCGCTTGAATACCGTATGGCAACCATGTCAACGTCGCGACAAGAAGCGTGGGCCAAAGTAAAATCACGACGACCCACAAGACGAAAGAATAGAGCACGGCGCGAAGCCGGGTACGTCCTGCCACCCCAATCAACGTGCCGATGCCCGCCGCATAAGCCGTGAGCCCGAGGGCATATCCCCACAAGGTGAGCCACGACTCAAGCGATAAACTGACGAGAAAAGAGGCAAGGGAGAAGGCGAGCGTGATGACGACGGCTTGAGCAGCAAGAAACGCGCTATATCGCACCAAGATGATCCGACTCATCGCAATCGGATACGTCGAAAGAAGGCGTAGCCGCTTCGATTCGAGTTCGTTCGCCCACTTGAGCGACGTCGTCAACAAAACAAAGAGCGGTAGCACGAGGCCGATCACCGTCACGAGCGTCGCCTTGATGTTCGTATACGCCGTCGCTACCGGAAGCGACTGCCCGACTCCTCCAAGCAAAACGAGAGTAAACAGCCAGGCGATGAGGAAGGCGTAACTCTCCTTTTGGCGAAGTGCTTGCGACCATTCCATTCGCCACAACATCACTTAGTGTCCATGACCGTCAGAAGATGATTCCGAGTGAGCGTCGCTTATCTCGTCTGTTTCAGCCTCATCATCAGAGTGCATGTGCTTGTGCCCTTTCATTTCTCCGCGTTCCCATGCGTGCTCTTTTAAATCGGCGAACTCCATCACCGTGCCACCGTTCTCTTCCACATAAGCTTCCGCATCAGTCGCTTCGGCAAATGACAAGATGTTATAAGCCATTGGTGTCTTCGACGCTTTGTCATAGACGAACGTCCCTTCCTCGAGGTCGACCCAATCTTTCGTGTTATAGTCTTTCACGTACATCGCCGCAATATCGGCTTCTTTTTGTTCAGGGTACCAGTCGCGCATCAAGCAACCGATATCATCGAACGCATACCCTTTCCCGTTCGTCATGATCGCTTCAGCAGCGAACTGCTCGTCCATAATTTTCATCTTGCACACTTCACACTCAGTCTCGCCCCATTTAATCTCAAACGGCTCGGCCGATGCGTTTGAACAAGCACCAAGCGCAAGCGTTAATCCTGTGACAGCGAGTAATCCAGTCATCTTTTTATACGTCTTCATCATCGTTTCCTCCCAAATACCCATAATAAAATCATTAAACTGCTCATCACGGCCGCACCGACCGAGCCGCTCCAAGAGACGCGTCTCGTCTCGACACGGGGTCCGACGTCCGTGAGGACGACGTCATCGGGGCTGCGGAGCACGTGTTCGAGCACGGCCAGTCCCGGCGAACCGTACAACAACTCGAACGCTTCATATGTATCTGCCAATAAGAACAGATAAGGATCGGACCGGAACGGGAGATCACTTAAGCCGTCGCCGGTCACATCAAGCGTCTGTCCGCCCCACTCATTTCCTTTGACGTCGTTATGTGCCGACTCGAACGAGAGCACCGGATAGCGATTTCCTGTCAGATCGTTTCCTTCCATCGTCATCTCGTTCGCCCGTTTGAAGCGTAGACCGACGTCGTTTCCGTTGATGCCGTTGTCATAGATGAGCGTCCAATCCGACTTTTCAGCATAGAGGCCGACCCGGTTGCCAAAAATCGCGTTCGCACGGACGGTCGTCTCGAGTGCCTCAAACAACATGATTCCAGTCGCCGACGCACCGGTTTGATCGTGAATTTGACCGTTCTCGATCCGGACACGCTCTGTCCCCATGATCATCGCCCCTGCCCCATTCCCATGAAGGTTCGGAGAAGTAATGACGACATCTTTCGGGAACATGAGATGAATCCCATACCTCGAGTCTGTCACTAGCGGACGCGTCATCTGGTGCATGGAACCGTTCTCCACGTAAATCCCATCTCGTGCGTGATGGATGATGGCGCCAATCACGATAGACGCCTCGCTGTCGATCAGCGAGATCCCTTCCGCTCGACCGTTCCCGATAATGAGCGGACGGATGAGACGGACGCCGTAACTGTTCGCGACGTTAATCCCAGCACCTCGGACGTTCACGTCAATCAATTGATGACCGAGTCCCGTAACCTCGACGGCGGGGACTTCCGCTTGCGCGCACTGCTCAATCTTCACATTTTCAAGCAACGCCCCTGTCCCTTCCATGCGGAACGCAGGTTGGTCACAACTGACGAAACGTTTTCCGGAACCATCGAACGTCTCGTTCGACCCGATGACAATCGGCTCCTCGAGCTGAACGGTCTCCATGTCCTCTTCTGCCCCGACAGGCGTCGCCAACATGAGCAACGCGGCAATCCATGCGTATCGTTTCATAACCCCTCCTTAGTGAACCGCTTACAGAACATATTGTACGAAAACCCAAGGGGGTATGTGTGTGGTTTATATGGGATTCCCGTGACAATTTCTTCATAAAAAAAACACAAACGGCAAAGGGGTCGTTTTGCCGTTCGTGCTTATGATTATTTCGACTTGTCCATCCATACTTTTGTGAAGTCTTGAAGCATCTCATCGCCAGTCTTTTGACCGCCGACATACGCTTGCATCAATGCCCCGTACTCATTGACCGCGCCGTCTGGATACTTGAACCAGTTCCATGAGATCGTCTTGCCTTCGTTCGAATAGGCGAGGATGTCGTCGGCAAGCGGTCCGAGGTCGTTCGCTTCAATCGATTTGAACGCCGGAATGAACTTGAACTTATTGACCATGTAGTCTTGTCCTGTTTCAGACGTCGCCATCCACTCGAGGAAGTCTTTCGCTTCTTCTTTATACTGTGAGTTTTTGTTGACGACCCAGTTGTTCGGGACGCCGACCGGCAAACGGTCCATCTTCTCTTTGTCGTCATTGATTGGAATCGGGACGAAGCCCATCTCGAGATCCGGGTTCACATCAAGAATCATCTGTTGCGCCCAGTTGCCTTGTTGCAGCATCGCTGTCTCGCCCTGGGCGAACTGAGTGACTTGTGTGTTGTAGTCTGTCGTGAGCGGGTTTTTGTTCCCGTATTTGATCGTGAGGTCGAATAGTTTTAAGAACTGCTGGAACTGTTCGTTGTCCTCGAATTTTGCTTTATTGTCGTTGAGTGCTTGGATAAATGCGTCCGGGTCATCTTGTTGTGCCACCGGGATGTTGAGCAAGTGGATGCCGAGAATCCAAAATTCTGCATAACCGACCGAGAACGGGGTGATGCCAGCCTTATCCAATTTTTCTGCCGCCTCGGTTAATTCCGAGAGCGTCTTCGGCAACTCGCTAATACCGGCTTTCTCAAACAACGCCTTATTGTAGATGAAACCATATCCTTCAAGGTTCATCGGCATCCCGTACAGTTTACCGTCCATCGTCATCGGTTCTTTTGCAACGTCACTTAAGTCGCCGACCCACTTCTCGCTCGAGAGGTCTTCGAGCTTGTCTTTCCAAGTCTGTGCTTCTGTGAAACCACCGTTATTGAAAATATCCGGTTCATTTCCTGAAGCGAACTGAGATTTCAACGCAGCGCCGTAGTCGGCACCGCCCCCTACCGTTTGGACGGTCACTTTGACGCTTGTCTCTTCTTCGTATTCTTTCGCCATCGCTTCAAGATCTTTGGCGATCTCCGCTTTGAACTGGAAGACGTTCAACGTCACTTCTTTTTTGTCACCGCCATCCGCTTTCGCATCGTTCGATCCTTCTTCTTCCGTTAGCGAACCGCCTCCGCATGCCGCAAGCGTCAACACCATCCCTGCTGTCATGACGGCTGTCGACAATCTCCATTTACGCTTCATTCTAATTCCTCCCTTGATGTCGGATCATTTTTGCCATCCATCCAATAAGTACACTATTACTGTAAATGAAAACGCTTCCAATATGTAGGTGTCAAAATTGACGTGTAGGGTGGAAAATGTTGCACAGAAAACCAGGACTTCCATAAATGAAAGTCCTGGTGACGAGTTTCTTCTATATTACTATTTGAATTACAACAAGCTGATGCCGGCTTCTTCACACGCCGTGACCATTTCAAGCGGCCAAACCGACGACTGGACTTCACCGATGTGACGGGCCCGGAGCAAGTACATCGCGACACGGGACTGTCCGATTCCACCGCCGATCGTGAGCGGCAAGCGACCTTCGAGAACGGCTTGATGGAACGGATACTTCCGTTTCTCTTCCGCATCGGCAATTTCGAGTTGGGCAGCGAGGGCCGCTTCGTCGACACGAATGCCCATCGAAGACAACTCGAACGCTGACTCGAGCTCAGGATGCCAGACGAGGATGTCGCCGTTGAGCGACCAATCGTCATAGTCAGCCGCACGTCCGTCATGCTTCTCACCAGAAGCGAGTGCACCGCCGATTTGTGAGATGAACACTGCCCCATACTCTTTACAAATCGCGCTTTCACGATCTTTCGAAGAGAGCGTCGGATATGTGTCTTCGAGCTCTTGGCTCGTGATGAAATGAATCGATTCCGGAAGGATCGCTTCGATGCCATATGTCGCCTCGACCGTCTTCTCGGTTTCGAAAAGAGCCGCATAAATCGATTCAACCGTCGCTTTCAAATACTCGGTCGTGCGTTCTTCACGGGCGATGACGCGCTCCCAGTCCCACTGATCGACGTGAAGCGAGTGTGTCGCATCGAGCTCTTCATCACGACGGATGGCGCGCATCTGTGTATAGAGACCTTCACCGACCTCAAACCCATAACGACCGAGCGCCTCGCGTTTCCATTTCGCAAGTGACTGGACGATTTCAAGCTCGTGTCCCGGATACAGTGTGTCGAACTGGATGATGCGTTCAACGCCGTTCAAGTGGTCGTTCACACCGCTCGCTGACGTCACGAATAGCGGGGCTTGCACTTGAGTGAGCCCAAGTGCCGTGCTGAACTTCTCTTCAAACGTCGCCTTTACCGTCGTGATTGCCTGTTGTCTTTCCTTCATCATGCTTGTTGCTGTTGTCATTTTGTCTTCCTCCAATTGTGGGGTATTTGGGATGGAACAATAGAAAAAAGCCCTCCAATCCCATGGACTATGGGACGGAAGGCTTCAAGCTCCGCGGTGCCACCCAAATTAGTAGACGAGTCTACTCACTTTTTCGAGACGAACATCTCGTAGTTCCGATAACGGGGAACGGTCCGGCTACGTCTACTTGCAAAGCGTTCGGGTAGCGACTCCAGGAGGTTCTTCGACAGAGATTTCAGACCGGGCTCTCACCGCCCCCGGCTCGCTTTGCTTACGTCTTCTGTGTACTCGTCCTTTCAATGTCGTTCACAATTGAATTGACCCCATTATTATAAATATTCAGACGAATGTCAACACCTTTTCTCAAAAAAAAATTCTCCCCCGTGTAGCGGACGGGGGAGATCCCTTGGGAAGGGTTATTTGATCGAACCGCTCGTAATCCCTTTGATGATATGCTTTTGCATACCGAAGAAAAAGATGAGGAGCGGGACGATCCCAAGGACTAAACCAGCGAGTGCCAAATCCCATTGTTTCGTATATTGCCCGAAGAAATAGAACGTCGCGAGCGGAATCGTTCGCAGTTCGATGTCTCGGAGGACAAGTGAAGGTAATAGAAAATCGTTCCAAATCCAAAGACTGTTCAAAATGACAATCGTCACCGTGATCGGCTTCAAGAGTGGGAAGACGATGCGCCAAAACACGCCCCACGTCGAACAGCCATCGATGATCGCGGCTTCTTCGATTTCCTCAGGAATCGACTTCATGAAACCGTGATATAAGAACACCGAGATGCCCGAACCGAACCCGAGATACATAATCATCAATCCCCAATGACTGTTCAGCAACCCGAGAATGCTCGACACTTTGACGAGCGGAATCATAATCGATTGAAACGGGATGACCATCGCCGCCACGAACAAGAAGAAGATGACGGTCGAGATCCAATGTTTCGTCCGCACGAGTTTCCACGCTGCCATCGACGTAAAGAGGACGATGAGCAGGTTGGCCCCGGCCGTGATGAGAAGGGAGTTGAAGAAGACTCGCCCATAGTTCATCGCTTCCCACGCCTCAGCATAGTTCGAGGCAAGCCAAACGTTCGGTAACGCCGACGTGTTTGTGTAAATCTCGGTGATCGACTTGAACGAGTTGACGATGACGTAATAGAACGGGACGAGATACAACAATCCGAGCAAGATCGCAATCAACTCGATGAGTCCGAGCCCGGCCGTGTATCCGCCTGTCTTTAGTTTTCGTTGAGGCAATAACTGTCTTGGCGCTTGATCGATATTTGATTCAATGCGTCTCACTTTTTCTGTCGTCATGCCTCCACCTCCCGCTTTTTCGTCAAATATACTTGTGTGACAGTGATGGCCGCGACGACGAGGAAGAAGATGACCGCTTTCGCCGAACCGAGGCCGTAATTGTTATTTACGAACGACTCCGTATAGATGTTCAAGGCGAGCATCTCGGTCGACTTGAACGGTCCCCCGTTTGTGAGCGACAAGTTCGTATCAAACACTTTGAACGACCACGAGATCGTCAAAAACAAGCAGATTGTAATCGACGGCATGATCATCGGGAGCGTGATATGGCGAAGCATTTTCAATCGGTTCGCCCCATCGATTCTCGCCGCCTCAAGCAAGTCGGTCGGTACGTTTTGAAGTGCTGCGATGTAGATGACCATGACGTAGCCGCCCCCTTGCCAAATCGCGACGATAACGATTCCCCAGAACGCCGTTTGGGCATCTCCGAGCCATGGTAGCTCGAACAGGCTCCACCCGGTCAACGCTCCGATTGACTCAAACCCTTTCACGTAGATGAACTGCCAAATGAACCCGAGGATCAGCCCGCCGATCAAGTTCGGCATGAAAAATACGGTCCGCAACAGATTGCGTGTCTTGATGTTCATCGTCAACAGCAGAGCAAGCGAAAATCCGACGATGTTCGTGAGCAGCACCGCTACGATCGTATATTTTGTCGTGATCCAGAACGAGGAGCGGAACTGAGCGTCCTCAAACAATAAGCGATGATAGTTGTCGAGTCCGACAAAATTCAATTGCCCGGTCACTCCGTTCCAATCGGTGAAACTGTAATAAATTCCGTTGAAAAATGGAATGAGCACGATAGCCACAAACGCCAAAAAGGCTGGTCCGACAAATGCGATAAAACTCGCTGGTCTCTTCCAATTCCGTCTACGCTTCATTCGTTTCGTTGTTTCGGTCATGTTGATCGCCTCCACTATCAACTTACATCCTAAACAGCTTTATGAAAACGGATACATTTGACGGAATGGGTGGAATATATTGAACTTCTTTGATGAATTCTGCATAGCGATGCGTTATGATAAACTCAATGACAATACGAACGGCCCGAGACAGATTAGAGATTTCATCATAGATCGGGCTCGAATCACGAATGAAAAAGATATTTTCTTAATAAAACGTTCGAAAGTGGAGGGATTTTGTACATGACGACGATCAAGCCGTTAACTGACCTGACGATTGCCCAACAAGCCGAGATGCTCCCCATCAAACAAGTGGGCGAAAAACTCGGCCTGCACGAGGACGACCTCGATCTTTATGGCAAATATAAAGCAAAACTGTCGTTTGACCTGCTAGACGACGTGAAGACCCGGACAGATGGGAAACTCGTCCTCGTCACCGCCATCAACCCGACGCCAGCGGGCGAAGGAAAATCGACGGTGACCGTCGGCCTCGGACAAGCGTTGAACCGCCTCGACAAACGAGCGATCGTCTGCCTTCGTGAACCGTCTCTCGGTCCGACGATGGGATTAAAAGGCGGGGCTGCCGGTGGCGGTTTCAGCCAAGTGCTCCCAATGGAAGACATCAATCTTCATTTCACTGGAGACATGCACGCCATCACGTCAGCCCACAACACGATTAGCGCCATGCTCGACAATCACCTCCATCAAGGCAACGACCTCGACATCGACGTCCGAAAAATCGTCTGGAAACGCGTCCTCGACTTGAACGACCGGGCCCTTCGCCACGTCACGATCGGGCTCGGTGGCCCGGTCCACGGGGTGCCACGGGAAGACGGGTTCGATATTACGGTCGCTTCGGAAATTATGGCGATCTTGTGCCTCGCCGACTCGCTCGCTGACTTAGAAGCACGAATCAAACGAATCGTCGTCGCCTATGACCGTGACAACGAACCCGTCACCGCCGAACAAATCGGTGCGGCCGGTGCGGCTACACTCCTTTTGAAAGAAGCGTTCAAACCGAACTTGGTCCAGACGCTTGAACAGACGCCGGCGCTCGTTCACGGTGGTCCGTTCGCAAATATCGCCCACGGGTGCAACTCGCTTATCGCGACAAAAACGGCTTTAAAGCTTGGCGAATACGTCGTCACAGAAGCTGGATTCGGAGCTGACCTCGGTGCCGAGAAATTTTGTCACATCAAATCACGTATCGGCGACTTGAACCCGGATGCTGTCGTCCTCGTCGCGACCGTCCGCGCGCTCAAGATGCATGGCGGTGTCGCCAAAGACGCCCTCCATGTCGAGAACGTCGAGGCGGTCAAAACAGGATTACGCCTCCTCGCGAAGCACGTCGATACGATGGCGAAGCTCGGATTGCCAGCTGTCGTCGCACTCAACCGATTCAATTCAGACACGGATGAAGAACTTGCTGCCGTGCTCGATTGGTGCGAGGCACAGCACATCCGCGTCGCCTTGAGCGAAGTTTGGGCGAGTGGCGGACGAGGCGGTGAAGCGCTCGCCGAAGCCGTCATCGAAGTGGTTGAATCAAACGAAGCCGCGCTCACGCCACTTTATGAATTGACCGACTCGATCGAATCGAAAATCACGACGATTGCTCGCGAAGTATACGGCGCAGCCGAAGTCACTTTTACGGCGATCGCCAAAAAACAAATGGCTCAAATCGTCGCGAACGGGTGGGCCGATCTGCCGATTTGTATGGCGAAGACGCCGTTCTCACTGTCGGACGACCCGACGAAACTCGGGTACCAAGAAGGGTTCAACGTAACGGTGCGCGAATTGAAGCCGTCTGTCGGCGCAGGTTTTCTTGTCGCTTTGACGGGCAACGTGTTGACGATGCCAGGATTACCGAAGCAACCGGCCGCGCTCAACATGGGAATCGATGAGACGGGTAACGCGATCGGCCTATTTTAATTTTGGAGGGATGAGCTTGAACGTCACAGAATATACGTATACGGACGGTTATCGTACTCACGTGCTGACCGTTCCCGCGACAAATGCGATCGCCGATTGTTTCTTGTTTCACGGAATGCTTGAACATCACGAACGCTACATTGAGTTCGCCCACTTTTTATCAGAAAATGGATTTAATGTATATGTTTGTGATTTGCGCGGCGCGGGTTCACTCGCCCGGAAACAGGAGACATACGCTCATTTACTTCCAAAAGAAGGGTTTAATCAAATGGTCGACGATGCGGTTACGCTCATCGAGCACCACGCGAGGGCGTTGCCGACGTTTGTCCTCGGTCATAGTTTCGGATCACTGCTCTCACGGCGTCTCGGCCAAGTCATGGGGCACCGGTTAGCTGGGGTCGTCACCATCTCCCCGCCCCCGGGGTCAGGGATCATCGGTCGATTCGGTCTCCTCGCCATCGATGCTGCCATCCGGCGAAAAGGAAGCGATTATCCGTCACGTTTCTTCGAACGCCTGTTGTTCGGTCGTTACAATTTAAAGTTTTTACCCGCTAAAACGGAGAGCGATTGGATTTCAAGTGACCCAGAAGAAGTCGCCGCTTATCGAAACGATGAGAACTGTGGCGGGTTACCGACCCTCGGTTATCTTCATGAAGTAGCAAGCGCGTCCCTCGACGTCACGTCTCTCCCTCGTATTCACGAACATCCAAAGTCGCTCCCGCTCCTCTTCGTCGTCGGGGCGGACGATCCGGTCGTACATGACGGAGAAGGACTGAAAGGAATGGTTCGTAACTATCAGGCGGCCGACATTGAAGTGACCGTCTTGTCTTATGACGGAGCGCGTCACGAAGTGTTAAGGGAAATCAATCGGACCGAGGTGTGGAACGATATCACATCATGGCTCCTGCAAACGACTTCTATCGCACTTGAAAAAACCTCCTACTAATTGGAGGTTTTTTCTTTTTGTAAAATTCATACAACCCTATTCTAAATCATTTACCTTTTTTGAAATTTTTCATCTTCTTTCCATTTTTTCTGTACGCTATACTTAGACCGCATACTAAAAAAAACACCAATTATGTATAGATTCACATGGATCGAAAGGGGTAAGACATTGAAACCAACGATGACAAGACTCAGCGTGGCCGTTCTCGTTTCGAGTACTGTGCTCAGCACAATCGTCCCGACTCAGTCATACGCAGCAACATACGAAGGAACCGTAAACACCTCGATCTTAAACGTCCGTTCGGCAACATCGACATCTTCATCGATTGTCGGCAAATTGACGCAAGGGGCGACCGTCCACGTCTACTCAACGAGTAACAACTGGGCCGAAATTAATTTCCAAGGCCAAAAACGGTACGTGTCGTCTTCCTACTTGACGCTCAAGCCGACCGTTGCGAAAACGAGTACGACCCAGGCGTATACAGCGAACGAGAACGTCAACATGCGCTCGGCCATGACAACGACGGCATCGGTTGTGACAACGATCCCGAAAGGCGCGACCGTCACGTATCTCTCGACACACGGAGCAACAGGCTCGTGGTTCAAAGTGACATACGGCGGGAAAACAGGCTATGTGGCGCAACGTTACTTCACGCTCTCAGGAGGTGGAACGGTGTCTCCTCAATCAAACGCTACGCATACGACCGTCAACAACACAACGATGCATAGTTCGATGATTTCAACGGCCCCTGTGCTCGTCACCATTCCAAAAGGTGCAAGCGTGACACTCGTCTCGACGCATGGCGCGACAGGCTCTTGGGCAAAAGTGACGTATGCCGGACAAACCGGCTATGTGGCCATGCGTAATCTCCAAGCCATCGTCACGTCAGCACCAACGACGCTATACGTCAAGACAGCGACGAGCATCTTTAATTCGATGTCGACGTCAGGTCAAGCGCTGGGCACATTAGCGGTCGGATCGAGTGTGCGACTCGTCTCGACGCACGGGGCGACTGGCTCTTGGGCAAAAGTGACGGCCGGCTCGTTGACAGGCTACGTGCCGATGCGCAACTTGTCGGAAACAGAAGTCGCTGCACCGGTGACACCTTACTACGCGCAACGGGCCGCGACGATGTATTCGTCTATGTCAACATCGCGGACCGTTGTTCAATCGATTCCAGTAGGCGCGAAAGTCGATCACCTTTCCACTCACGGGGCGACTGGCTCTTGGTATATGATTCGCTACGCCAATAAAACAGGATATGTCGCGGCACGTGATTTTTCACTGACTGCTCCGTCGACCTCGACAGAACAATACGGACCCGAGCGTGAAGTCCAAGTCGTCTCCAACAACACGCCGTTGAACGTACGCCCTACTCCAGCGACCGGAAATGCCGCCATCGGCACTCTTGCGCATGGTACAGTCGTCAAAGTAAAGCCTGTTCTGAACACGGATTGGGGACTCTTGACGAGCGGTAACTTCGTTGGAGGATATATTCATTTAGGCTACACGGCCCCTGTCTCAACGACGCCACCGGCTACAGGCATCCAGCGTGTCGTGTCCTATACAAACTATTCAATTACCGCTCGTGCCATGGCCGAACGTCAAGTTGCCCAATTCGGACAGACTGATGCCCATCGCAATACGCCGGCATATTTGCCACGGGCCTGGGTAAGTGTGAATGGGAACACCGGGACCATTGTCAATAATCAGCTTCGCGTCATTTCTGGGGTAGGGACGGCACTTAAGATGTCGGCTTCTTCTACCGCAGTCACACTCGCAACGATACCTAACGGGACGAACATCGAGTATGTGGACCGACAAGTTGTCGGGACCGCTGTTTGGTATCGGGTCAAATATGGCTCTATGACTGGTTTTGTCACACCGAGCTCGGTTGTGGGCGCCGCGAATATCCTTAGTCAACCGAGTTTGACATCGCACGCATATGGTCAAATCAATCCTGGGGAGACTGTCACCATCACTGGCCAGACAGGTACTTACTATACGGTTTCATATCGCCGCCCTGCAGGTCATAATATCCGGATATTTGATAATGTGTGGCGTCGAGCTTCTGTGACGGATCTTGAACCGTTTGTAAACCCGAATAATTTTGATCAAAATTCTCAGGCGTTCTATCAGTTCCTTGATTTATCGAAGAGTGCTGGAACGACTGCGTCTACGTTGAATAAAGTACTTGTGAATACCGGCACCCTAACGAATCAAGGGCAAGCATTCATTAATGCTGCAAACCAATACAGTATTAACGAAATTTATTTACTCTCTCACGCTGTTCACGAAACCGGCCACGGAAAGTCTGTTCTTGCCCAAGGGGTTCCTGTCGATAAAGACGGAAATGCACTCATCAACTCGAGCGGTACTCGGATTCATCCAGACCGCGAGGTGGCGGCAACTGTTTACAACATGTACGGCATTCAAGCGGTAGATAGCAGCCCGCTCGCGACCGGGGCCAAGTTTGCCTTTGAACAAAAGTGGTTCAGCCCTGAAGCTGCCATTGTCGGAGGCGCCTATTGGATTGGTGCGAGCTATATCAACCATCCGACACACAAACAAAACACGCTCTACAAGATGCGTTTCAACCCAGCTAATCCGGGCGTACATCAATACGCGACCGACATCGGCTGGGCAACGAAACAAACGACACGGATTTATCAGACGTACCAAACACTTGACTCTTATACGCTTCACTTCGACGTACCTAAGTTCCAATAACGAACAAGAGACACGAGCCATCCTGAACTGCTCCCTGTCAAGTAGACAGGGCAAATAATGAAAACCAGCCTAGGCGGCTTGAGTCCTGTATTCGACAGGGCTCAAGCCGTTTAGTCGTTTCTGGAAACGATCATGGTTGTAGAACGATATGTAGGCCTCGATGGCTGATGTGAGTTCGCTGTAGGCCTGGAACTCACGCAAATAGTACATCTCGACTTTCAGGGTACCCCAAAAACCCTCAATCGGGGCGTTGTCGAGACAACGTCCGACCCGGGACATGCTGTGGGTCAGCCCCGCGTCTTCCACCATGCGTTTGAACCCTCTCGAGGTATATTGGAACCCTCGGTCGCTATGGATCATCGGACTCGCTCCTGAACGGAGCCCCGCGATGGCTGGGATCATCGTCTGGAAGACGAGCGCGTTGTTGTTGGATTTCCCGATGCGATAGGCGACGATCGAGCCGTCATAGAGGTCGATGATCGCGCTCAGATACGCCTTCTTCCCGGCGCCATATTTGAACTCGGTGACGTCGGTGCACCACTTCTCGTCCGGTCGGGACGCGCTGAATTCCCGGTTCATCAGGTTCTCGGCCACATGTTGCGGTGACGATTTCTTATGCCGCTTTCGTTTCTGGCGGATGACCGAACGGATCTCATGGATGCGCATGAGACGATAGATCCGCTTCTCATTGTATGCCGGCAGGCCATGTTGACGTCGTCTGCGGTTGATTGTCATGGTGAGCCGTCGATAGCCGTAGGTCCCGTTCACCTGGTCATAGAGGAGACGGATGTCCTCCAGTAAGCCCAAGTTCTCCTCCTCGCGTACCGAGACGGTACGCTTCAACCATTTGTAGTAGGCGGCCCGTGAGACCTGCGCGATTTCACACAGGAGCACGACCGGGAACGTGTCGGTCGTCGACATTTCCTCGATCGCCATGTAACGTAATTGTAGCCGGATTTGGCTGATCAACCTCTCCTCTCGATCTCCTCTAACTTTTTTAGGAACAGGTTCTCGGCCCGCAGGCGCTCGTTCTCCCGCTCGATCTGTTGGATGCGACGTTCGAGCTTCTCTTCGTTGGTCAGTTCCTCTTCTTGCTTCGTCCGTCCGCGCCGGTCCTCGAGCCCGTGCACGCCGTCGGCGTCATATTTTTTCGTCCAGCCGTAGACCTGGTGGTACGACACGGCGAATATCTCGGCCGTCTGTTGATAGTTCCGTCCATTGTCCAGGCAATACCTGACGATCTCCATGCGTTCCTCGAATGTGGTCTTTCTCCCTTTTGTCATAGCTCGATCCATCCCTTTTCTCGAATCTGTTAACTCGCTATGACTAGTATACTTCTTGATCCACCGATATAGAACCGAACGACTACTGATTTGATGTCTGGAGAGGACTTCCACCATGGTGACCCCATCGAGATAGTCACGTACGGCCGCTATTTTCTGTTCCTTTGTGTACAGTTTCCATGTCCTCGACTCCTTCAAGGCGTCGATTCCGCCGGTCTCGAATTTCACTTTCCACACCCGGAGGGTATGCTCAGAGACGTCATGGGCCTCCTCGATTTCCTTCCACGTATATGTTTCTTCTTCCATCATCCGTAGTGCACTCAGTTTTTGTTCGATTGAATGCCGACTTCTCGCCATAAAAAACACTCCCCAATCAGATAAACAGATTTGTTATTTCATCTGTCTACCTATTGGGGAGCATATCATCCGGCTACGTGTCTCTTTTCATGCCCATTCGATCGAATCGACGATTGCTTCAACTTCTAGTTTTTCGTCGGTCATTTTGTCCGCAACGTACGTCAAGAACAACAGACGTTTCCCGTCGGTCAATGACCAGACGTCCAAATGCATGCCGTCTTCCAGCCCGCTCGCATAAGCGGTCGTCATCCCAGCTGACTGATCGGTCACACTCGGTGCGACTTTGACTTCAATTGGGAATTCACCTAAAAACGTGTTCAACTCTTGTAATGCCGCATCCTCGGGCGCCTGCTCCGTCTCTGCTTCGTAGATGGACATTTGCAGCGTCCCTTGGGCGTCAGGTTCTACCGAGTAAAAGCTGACGTGATCTTCTTCCTCGTTGTATTCAAAGTGTTCTGGATACGTCAAACGGATCCATCCATCGATTTCATATTCTTTCATGCCGTCTGCTCCTTCGTCTTCTTAAAAGCTAAGCCGGTCACCATTCTTGTTTGGAGCGCATATTTCAATCGCTCGGTCACATAGAGGCGCTGGCTGTTCATATCTTGGGCGATCATATGCCCGAATAAATTCATACGCACCGTTTGATTCGATAGAAAGTAAAGTCGGTCTGTACTGAGCGGTCGATACTCTCCTGAGTCTTCTATCTGTTCGATTTCGAACCGTCGCAACACGTTAAGCGCGGAGTATTCGTCCGTTTTACCGGTCGTCGTATGCAGTTCGACCCGGACGAGCTGAATGTCGTAAGGACAGAGGTTCATCAAGATGGGGGCGATGCGAGCATGGATCAACAATACCCCCATGTCCGTCTCGATCAAATCAGGCAGCACCCCGGCGTCTTGCGAGATGCTCAAAACGACGTACGGGCGTTCAGTCGGTGCGAGCAATTCCCCTTTAAAGAAGCGGAATCGTTGTATGCCGGTCAATACGCGGGCCTTCCAGGCGATGCCTCGGGCTTCCGCTTCAATCCGATACAGCCTTTCTCCACTCACGACTACTCCCCCTTCAATTGTTTGAGCGTCTCGACAAATCGACCCCACTCTTCATCGTCACAGACGACCTTACTTTCAATTCCCCATTCTTCCTCGATCTTCAAACGTACCTCGTTCGACTCGACATGCCGTTGCAATGATAAATCACCTAGACGCACTTGGGCAAGGTCGATGCTGAACTCATTTGCAGGCCGACCAACCCATTTGAGGCGATCGGTACGTAAGATGACCGTCCACTCCTTGTCATGCCGGAACGAAAACGTCCATTGCCGCAAAGTGACCGTCTGCTCGACTTCTTTCGCTTGTTTCATCATCCGAAACCCTTCGCTCATCATCTGCAAATACGATTTTCGTTCGCTCACGCCCATCCACTCCCCTCTTCTATTATCTTAGCAAGATAACCTATTCCGTAACAACCAATGTTTTTGCAAAAAAGGGTTTGCAAATATAAATTCCTATGCTATTATATTTATCGTAACGTTAAACGTTTCGCGGGTGTAGTTTAATGGTAAAACCTCAGCCTTCCAAGCTGATGACGAGAGTTCGATTCTCTTCACCCGCTCCATTTTAATATTTATGATGCGGGTGTAGTTTAATGGTAAAACCTCAGCCTTCCAAGCTGATGACGAGAGTTCGATTCTCTTCACCCGCTCCAATCTCAACATATACGCGAGAGTTTTCTCGCACACATAATCGCATGATGCACATCATGCCAAAAGCAGAAAGTCTTTTGACTTTCTGCTTTTTTGTTTTCCACCATAACGCATATGCGATGCAAATTCGGGAAAAGACAGATAGACAATGAGGAGGGATGATCCGTGATCCAAGTTCGCCTACAACCATTTACCGTTTATGAAAGTGCCCTCATGCGCACGACATCGACATTGATTTTTACCGAAGAGAGCCTTATTCTGGTCGACCCGAACTGGTTGCCAGAAGAAGTAGCGATGATTCGACGCGACATCGAGCTAGCCCGGGACGGCAAGAAGTTATATGTCATCTACACCCATCATCACTACGACCATATCATCGGTGCCTATGCGTTTCCTGACGCGACCGTGATCGCCTCAAAAGCGTTCGTCGAGGCAAACTCGAATGACCAATTGCGGGAGATTCAGTCATTTTACGAACAGAACTACATCAAGCGACCGATTCATAAGCCAGCTGTCGACTTGATCATCGCGGAAGACGGCACACTCGAACTCGGCTCTACCCCGATCACGTTCTATTTGACGCCCGGCCATGAGGCGACCCATATGTCTCTCGTCGTCGAACCACTTAAGCTGCTATTGTGCGGCGATTACGGTTCGAATGTCGAGCCTCCTTTTATTGAGCATGATGCGGAAGAATATATCGAATCCCTTCAAAAATTGCAGACTGCCGTTTATGAACATGAAATCCGCTGGCTCGTTCCGGGTCACGGTGACGTCTGCGACGATCGCAGTAAAATGATTGAACGGCTAAGTGCCGCTGAAGAGTATATTCTCGCCTTGCCGGAGGAGCGCGTTTGGTCCAAGCTATGGCCGGAACACGCGTTCTTTGACCGAGTTCATGAGCGCAATCGAGAACATGTCGAACAAAAAATGCGGGAACGCGAAGCGCGCCGCCAAGATTATTGATAAAAAAATCGCAACGTCTCCCCAAGACGTTGCGATCCCCCCTATGTAAAACTATTTCTTTGTGACGCGTTCTGAACGGACCGTGAACATACGGTCAATCCCAAAAATCGTCACGCCTGTCAGCGCGAGCAATCCTATCATGGCTGTTGAAAACATTGACCATACCCCCATTGTTCACAAATTCGTCATAATCACCCCGTGTTTTTATTATAGTAGAAACCGTTCTGAAAAGAAAGCGTTTTCTTCAAACTTTTTTCACATTTTCAGCCTGCTCACGCTTCTCTTCTTTCTGTATAGCCCTCGTTAAATATGTGTAGGTTTTGTGGAATGTGGGAATACACTCTATAAGAATAAAAGAGACAGAAAGCTGTTCGTTGAGGAGGAAGAGGTATGATCAAGTATGGCACGTTGGTGCGGGTCGAAGGGAAATATGCCGTGCTACGTTGGAACAACGGCTCAAGTTTTATCCCGAGACGATTCTTGCCATCAGAAGCACGTGTTGGCGATACGATCATTCGAGATAATCATCACTATTACCTCGAAGAAGACATGACACCGAATTTCGATGCGCTGATTAAACAACATTATAAAAAATAAGCAAAGACAGACCGGTCCATTTCCAGTCTGTCTTTGTGCGTTCAGTCCGTCTTGTCATGTAGCCAATCAAAATCCACCGGCCCGATCTGTTTAGCTGTAATCCGTCCGTCCGTCCCGATCACGTACGTCGTCGGCAACGCAACGACCCGGTAGGTTTTCTCGACCACTCCTGCCTCATCTAACAGTACAGGGAAGCTGACCGGCACTTCAGTCAAGAACGCTTCGACGTCCGCTTTTCCCCGGCGTTCATTTTTTGTGACGTTCACGCCGAGTACAGGGATCCCGGTCTCCTCACCGAATTCAATCAATTCAGGCAGTTCCTCGCGGCACGGCGGGCACCACGTCGCCCAAAAGTTCAGCACGACTTGTTCTCCCGCATAATCGGACAAGGCGACGGTCTCGCCTTCGATCGTCTCCAATTCGAACGCCGGTGCTTGTTGGCCAACTTCGAGACCACCGAGCACGGAAGCATCTCCAGCGATGCTGACCGGTTCTGCTCCTTGGCTTATCCTATATTCATCATAGCCTTTGTAAGCTAATCCAGCGACGAGCGCCAGTATGATCAATCCAACGAATAGTTTATGAACTCTCATCATTTACCCCTTGTCGTTTGTACGATACATTTCTAAACTTAACTTATCATATTCGTTCAAAGGAGAGTAATATATGATACATCTTCATAATGAAAACGTGAACGTGACATTAAAAGCACAAGGAGCGGAACTGACAAGTTGGAAAGTCGGCGGGACCGAGTTGCTCTGGCAAGGAGACCCGACGTATTGGGGGCGCCAAGCACCGATTTTGTTTCCTTTCGTCGGCCGACTTTTAGACGACCGTTATCTTTATGACGGGACGACGTATACGATGAGTCAGCACGGATTCGCACGCGATGAGCTGTTCGAGGTTATCGACTCCTCCGACACACATGCCCGGTTCAAACTTCAGGCCACGACCGAGACACGCACCCATTATCCGTTCCAATTTGAACTGTATGTGGATTACCGATTGATCGGAGAAGAATTGAGCGTGACCTATGAAGTCCGTAATGAAAGTGACGTGCTCCTTCCATTCAGCATCGGGGGGCATCCCGCCTTCAACATCCCGTTCGCGGGCGGTTCGTTTGAGGACTACACGATTGATTTTGGCGACACACGCCCGCTCGACCGGCTCCTGCTCGAAGGGCCGTATTTGACGGGAGCGTATCATCCGCTTGGAGAACGTCGCTATATCCCCCTCACCCACTCGCTCTTTGATCAAGATGCGCTCATCTTCGAGAATGTCGAGTATGCCGCACTGCGACATGAGCCGACAGGTCGCGCCATCGTCATGGAGTGTCCGTCGTTCACGCACTTCGGGATTTGGTCACCACCGAAATCAGACGCGCCGTTCGTCTGTCTTGAACCGTGGTTCGGTCATGCCGATTACACCGGCCATCGTAAAGATATTCGCCAGAAAGAAGATATGCAGTTGCTTTCACCGAATGAGACGTTCGAAGCAACGTATACGCTCTATCTCGAAACGTAAAAAAAGGCTGACCTTCTTGCGGTCAGTCCTTTCACATTAAAAGCGACTTTCTTGTTCCGCCTCATATTCTGAAGGCGGTTTTTTCATGACGATGGCCAAGACGATATAAATGAGGATACCCGGTCCCCCGAACAAAGCGAGGGCAACGAAAATAATGCGCATGAGCGTCACATCGACCCCGAGATACTTCCCGAGACCGGAACAGACGCCGGCAATCATTTGATCAGACGGATCTTTATACAACTTTCGTTCCATCAAGGCTAATTCCTCCCTTTATCGTTGTGGTCGCCGGAGTGTCGTCCGACCGGCTGTCGCGGCTTCGCCACGGCTATCAAAGTCGAGCGCTTCATTGATTGGTGTGCTGCCGGACATAATCTCAATCCGCCGGCCATACAAACCGCGATTGTCTAGTGCGGCAGCGATGACCGTTGCGACGTCCGTCTCCGAGATTGTCGCGTCTCTCGCATCGCTTAAATCTTCTGACGCTTCAATCGAACCTTTCCCCGCCCCTTCGACAATGGTCACTGGGCAAATGATTGTATAGTTTAAACCGCTATGTTCGATGTACTCATCGGCTGCGTTGTTTGCTGACAAAAAGTTGAACAATTCTTTCGGAGCGGCGTTCGGTTGATCAGCCCCGTAGGCACTCAGTAGGACGACGTGGCGCACGCGTTCTTTTTTCGCGGCGTCAATCGCCTTCATCGCGACATTTCGGTCAAGTAGCTCGATTTCCTTGCTCGCCCCTTCAGCACCGGCCGTCGCGGCAACGATGACCGCATCTTGTCCGGCCGTCGCTTCATGGATTTTTTTCTCCAACTCTTTCTCGACGTCAACCGTCAACACACGTGCACCCATCTTCTCATACTCTGCCTGCAATTCAGGATAACGAATTAAAGCGGTCACTTGGTGAGTTTTCGCCAAACTTTTCAAGACGCGTTTGCCAATCTTTCCGGTTGCTCCAATGACTAAGACTTTCATTCAAATTTCCCTCCTCAAAAGAGTAGTTCATTTGATTAAAATTCCTCTTTCCGAACGGAATCAAACCCGTTTCCGGAAATTATCTCACCGTTCCCCACATCGTCAAATCAAGGGCGTCACGAATCGCTTGAACACTCGTTTCAGTCGGTTGATAGTAGTAGACGTTGTTGATATATGCATCTTGGCCTTCGACTTGCATTTTATTGACGTCCGGCTTTAGCAACATCGTCAAGCCGACTGACGCCATCTGAAGCGGGTTCATCTCAAGCCCCATTTCATTTTTCATGAAACGATACGTAGCCGGGATTTTCGTCCAGCCCGAAGGACTCGCCAATTTATCCGCGACCGCTGTCATGACTTCCGTCTGGCGGCTCGAACGGGCCCCATCCGTATCAGACTTTCGGTGTCTTGCGTAGGCGAGGGCCATATCACCGTCCATCGAGTACGAAACGCCTTCGGTGTATTCATACGTTTGATTGAACCCTTTCTCGCTGAAAGAATGTGTCGCCGTCACGTTGACGCCGCCGACCGTGTCAATCAATTCCATGAACGTCTCGAACGTGATCACGACCTGGCCGTCGACCGATGCCTCGGTCAAACCTTCGACTGCCCCGACTGTACAAGACGCGCCTCCATACGCGAACGCATGGGTAATCTTATCCCCTTCGCGATCCGGCTCACATGGGATGGCCGTATACGTGTCCCGAGGAATCGATACGTTTTGGACCGTCCGTGAGCGGGGAACAAACTCGATCAATTGCAACGAGTCCGTTCGAGAACCGGACACCGATTCACCGACCCTGGCGTCACTACCCATGACCAAGAACGTAAACGGATTCGATGCCAAATAACCGACGACAATAAAGAATAGTAAGAGAAGTAAGAGGAACTTCCCTTTCCAACCACGCCGCTTCCGTTTTTCTTTCACTGGTTTTTCGCGCGGTGGTGCTGCTTCCCGCCTCGATTCCCGGTTTTTTGATTCTTTAGCGCGTGGTTCAGAGTGACCGTCCTCGCGCTTACGCCGCCGCTTCTTGCCGAGAGGCAGCGTCCACTTCGGCTTCGGGGCACGAACGGACTGTTTGTGTCTATCGGTTTGCTTCTGCCGATCTGTCGACTTTGACCGCTGTTCCGAATTCGATTGGTTTAAAAACGGATGATCGGACGAAACGTCTTCATCTCGAGACGTAGGCGATGTCACTTCACCGGTGCGACCTTCCTCTATTTGTTCATCATGTATATTGTCTTCGGTTGATTCATGCTCGAGTTCACGTTTACGCCGTTCAACACGCGACAACCGTTGTTCTTCATTCATATGGATTACCTCAATCTTTAGATTTTCTTCTATTATTACGGACCAATCGCATTCTGACAATGAATCATGCAAAAATCCGCCTTAAGCATGAGTCGTCATGATTGTTTCAAATGAAAACCGGGAAAGGAATAATAATTGGTGTCTGCCTATCGCCGTGAAGGCAGGCCGTTGAACGTCCTCTCGAAAGGAGGGAGAGCAAATGCGCATTGGGAAGTTACGCATGTTGTTAGAGCAATATGGCGAGGCCACGTTACGAGATATCATCGCGGAGATGTATCGACATATCCCGAAAAACGTGATCGAGGAAAAAGAAATTGATTTTATGCTCGGTCAGTTCACGCGTTATAAAGAGCAAAAGTCGTCAGACGAGCGGCATTCGCTCTCACAGACGATCGTCCTCGCGGAACGTTTCGTCGAACTTGCATACGACCAACTGTATCTGCTGCCAAATCAAGTCATGAGTGAACGAGATCAAAAAAATTGGTATATCCATGCCAAGAAAATTATTCGCGACTTGACATACTATGCCGAGAACGATGCCGAAGCACGCACGATGTACGAAGAAATGTTTTTTTTACTTTCTTCTTCAGCGGGCGAAGAACCGCTCTTTACTACGAGCGACCCGTTTCGTTTATTGAAACTTTCCCAGAAAGTCATGCTCACGCAACTGATCCACTACTATCGTCTCGACGCACCGACATCTGATGTTTGGATCGATCGTTCCCTTTACACGGCACTTCATATCCCAAAAGATGTCGACTCGACCCGAATCGATTTACTCTCGACTTTGCTTGCCCAGCCGTTCACCCCGTCTGAATGGTCCCTGTTCCACCGCCGTGTCGCATCGCTCTGTGAGCGGACGTTGGCGAAAGCATACGTCGACGATCAAGCTCTTGAAGACTATCAAGCATTGAAGATGCTTGAGCTTGAACTACTCGTCGAACGGGGCCGTTTGTCCGAAGCTGAGCAGAAACTGTTCGCAGAATATATCCCTTTCTTCTCCCATCGCTCTGAACCGTTCCAAGTTTATATCGACTTACTCGAAAGCCGTGGTCATCTTGACGAGACAAAGCGCCTGCGCCGCCTCGCCAAGGAAAAACGAATCCCGTTTTGACTTGCTCCCCAATAGGTAGACAGATGATTTCTTAAATCTGTTTTTCCTACCGGGGGATTTTTTTTGGCATAAAAAAAGGGAGTCCGCGATTTTAATCGCCAGACTCCAAAACATGATATGAACGAGGGGTGTTCATCTGAAAAGAGGACTGAAGTTGGTGCAGAACTTCGTTCCTACTCCTTTAGTATAAAAGAAAATTGTAACCGCTTCTGTCCCACATATTGCATTTTTGTGAACGTTTTCACGTTATTCGATTGCATTAATAATACCTAAACCGATGACCGACAAAAGGACGATCAAAATAAAGATGAACACCATCTCGTTTGGCGATCGAAAACCATCATACAATTCAACCTTCTCTTCAACAAGCACATTTTCATGCACGACGACCGGGTCCGTTTCTGCATAAATGACCATCGGAACGCTCGACAGCATAACGGCCAACATAATGGCTAATACGTATTTCATGACACACCTCTTATTTGTATTCATTGGTACTAGTATAGCATGTCTAAATCCTAAAATTTTTGCGGGGAATGACGTGGTCTTGTCGATGTGGATAAATATCACAAGCACGGCCACTAAATCATTATTTTATTCTTTTTTAGGCTTTTTTGGGTAATTCAACGACCTAACAGGACTTTAGCCCTACGAAAAACAGCTTCAAACGGTGTCGAAACACCAAAAATAAACTTTTGGATACCAATAAATGTTCATCAATTAGATGTTATCTTTATTATATGGTAGCGCTTACAATTTAAGGGTACCATACATAAAAAAAGAAAGAAGGAATCCCTTTGAAACGCACTATTACTTTTCTAGAGGCACGGCAATTGACAATGAAACACCGTTTGGCGGTCAGAAAATTATACGACCTCAAGGATGACCCGATCATCCTTAGTATCCCGGCCTCTCATCAGATTTACACAGCGTTTGAAGGAGACCAACCCGTAGCAGCCATCGCGGCCGAACGTGTGGATTATGAAGGAAGACGATCAATCCTCCTCCGTCATGAGGCGTACCGAGATCGCCACATTTTCCAAGGTTTGGTCGATCGACTTTTCGATCAGCTGAGCCGAGAGACGATTCATGAAACGTCTGTCTTGTTGCAAGTCAAACAAAATCAAGACCAAGACAAACTACAATTATTCCAATCACTCGGATTTACAGCTTACCATGAGTCGTTACACTATGTGTTGCCACTTATTCCTTATGAAAAAGAGGCGTACAACAACTGGTCCTTAACGTTAGTGGAAGCAAACAGCCATTCTACGTGGTTGCATCACCGTAATCTTTACGCCCACGTCTTATCAGACATTTTACCGATGTCGAAGGAACGTTTACAAAGTTACATCGAACGCGGTCACGTCTGTTACACGCTCCATCATGATGGAAAACCTGTCGGGATTCTGCGTGCCCGAATTGGAGAGAATGATGTCAACGTTCATGAAGTTCATGTATTTGGTGGAGATGACATCATGCAAGATGCGATTTCATTTTTACAGCGCACGTTCCATAAAAATCTAAAACCATCGCGACAGCTTCGGTTAACCGCCACTTCTCTTCAACCAGAATTACAGTTCGCCATCATCAAACAAGAGCCGCTTTCGAAACAACCTGCCTTCTATACGATGACGACTGAAATTACCCCCGCCGTCTCTTACGCTAGATAAAAAAAAGCGCCCATCGCTTCGTTCTTTTCGGTTGAAAAGATACGTCCGATGGGTGCTTTTTTTCATTCAGCGGCAGTTGTCGATTCCATGGCCAGCGGAGGCATCTCTTCGAACAAGGCGGTCCGTAGCCCAATGTCACGCGGATCGAGTGAGGCGATTCGGTCGAATTGAATCTCCCGATCGTCCACCTTGAACCAATATGTGATGTGCGGCTCATCCGCGAAGCGAAGGGCATAGTTCGATCCATTTAAATGGAAGTCTACCTCGGTCGACAAGATTTCTGTTGGACCAATTTTTTTATGAGTCGTCAGTCGTTCGAGCACGACTTGTTCTTCATTGATTCGGTAATCGACAAACGTCGCAAGTGAGAGTCCAAACACAAATGACACCAGCGCGAATGCGCTGATCAATCCAAGAGTGATCTTTCCGTTCATTCCGCCGTCCCTCCCTCTCTTAGTATATCGGATAACGGTAAATCGTTGTGAAGTGACATTTTGTTCAAGTTTAGGCAAACTAGAGCGAGAGGAGGGATGAATATGCACATTGATCATACTGGAATCGCTGTCCGGGATTTAGACGAGGCGATTTCATTTTACACGACAGTCCTACAAGGAAAGCTCGTTGACCGTTATACGAATACGGCGGTCGGCGTCGAAACGGAGATTGCCGTCATCCACGTCGGGGACGACGTGATTGAACTGCTGTTACCGACTAGTCCGGCGAGTCCCATCGCCCGCTTTATGAAGGCAAGGGGCAAAGGTGTCCACCATATCGCTTACCGGGTCGACGATTTAGAGCAATCAATGGACACGCTCAAGCGGGATGGCATCACATTTTTAGAAGAAACGCTTCGAACGACAGCGAAAGGACGGCGTCTGATCTATATGGACCCGCGCCATTCGGGCGGTGTCATCGTCGAACTGTGTGACTACCCAAAAATCAAGCAGTGATGGACCCCTCACTGCTTGATTATCGTCTGTTCGATGATGGCCCGGTTTTTCGATTTTAACCGTTCGTTGTGTGAAGATACCATCGCCGTCTTGGTCGCATCAGGATCGATGAACGTTTTCGCGCTGTTCACGGCGTTCGCCGCGTCTTGGAACGCCCCGGCAATCAAATGAACCTTTCCTTCATGCGTCAAAATATCCCCTGCCGCATACAAGCCCGGCACAGACGACTCACTTCGCGCATTGCCTGACACGTAATAGCCGTCCTTCATGTCGACCTGGAGTTCGCAATCACCTAACAGTGTCGCGTCTTGTTCATAGCCGTGGTTAATGACGACTTCGTCCACTTCCACGTGTTCGGTCTCACCTGTGACGCAATCTACTAGCTCCACCGCATCGATCATCTGTCCATCCCGTGAGATTAAGTCGTGAATGCGGGTTGACAAGCGACAATCGACGCGCCCGCAGCGCAACTTCTCTACTTGAGACTCATGTCCCTTCAACGCCTCTTTCCGATGCGTCAAAATGACGCGTTCAGCAATCGGCTCTAACTCATTCGCCCAGTCAATCGCGCTGTTTCCGCCCCCGGAGATGAGCACCGTCTTGCCTTTGAAACGCATAAGCGACTTTACCGTGTAATGAAGGTTTGACACTTCGAAGCGTTCGGCTCCGCTGATTTCAATCTTTTGTGGTTGTAGGATCCCGCTTCCCGTCGCGACGATGACCGTCTTGGAGATGTGACGGCCATGCGTGCCGTCTAAAATGAAATGGCCGTCATGATCTTTCGTCATCGACTCCACTTTTTCCCCTAAGACGACGGTCGGCTCGAACGTGAGCCCTTGCTCGACCAGCTGTTCAATCAGTTTTGCCCCAGTCGTCGGCGTCACACCCCCGACATCCCAAATCATCTTTTCGGGATAGACATGAATTTTTCCCCCGAGGTGCGGTTGAAACTCAATCAATTTTGTTTTCATACCGCGCAGACCGCTATAAAATGCGGCATATAGCCCGGCCGGTCCTCCACCGATAATCGTCACATCGAATATGTCTTGTCCCTTCATCCCACTCAACCATCCTTCCACGTGTCCACTCGTCATTGATTATCATTCTCACTCACTATACCGTGTATCACGCGGAAGCACAATCCGTTTTCTCTCAAACTGAAGATTGACAGAAAGTGAAGCGCTTGCTATAGTGAGTACGATATTGAGAATCATTATCACATTTGGCGATACGAGAGGAGAATCACTATGTCACGCATACATACAACAGACATCGAGGTCGGTTATGGGGACAAAACGATCGTCAAACAGCTCAGTTTAACGATTCCGGACCGTCAAATCACGACCATTATCGGACCGAACGGTTGCGGCAAGTCGACGCTGTTGAAAGCGATGACGCGAATCCTCTCGCCTTCAAAGGGATCGGTCCATTTAGACGGTGCCGATATCGCCAAATGTAAAACGAAAGACATCGCTAAAAAGATGGCGATTTTACCGCAGACGCCTGAAGGCGCAAGCGGCTTGACCGTCGGCGAGCTCGTCGCCTATGGCCGCTTTCCTTACCAGTCCGGATTCGGCCGATTGACGAAGCGCGATCATGAGGTCATCGATTGGGCGCTCGACGTCACCGGGACGCTCGACTATAAAGACCGGAGCGTCGATGCCTTATCCGGCGGTCAACGCCAACGGGTATGGATCGCGATGGCACTCGCGCAAGAGACCGATTTGATTTTCCTGGACGAACCGACGACTTACCTCGACTTGGCCCATCAACTCGAGGTGCTCGAACTGCTCGAGACACTGAATCGCGAGCAAGGCCGTACGATCGTCATGGTCCTTCACGATTTGAATCAAGCCGCTCGTTTCGCTGATCACATCGTGGCGATGAAAGATGGCGAAGTGCTCGCGACGGGATCTGCCGAAGAAGTCATCTGTCCGCTCGTCTTGCGCCAAGTGTTCCACATCGATGCCATTATCGGTCGTGACCCACGCACCGAGAAACCGATGTGCCTGACGTATCATTTAATCAAAGAAGAAGCATTTGTCGAGACAGCGGCACCACGCCCAGATTTGATTCATGCTTGATGCCCTGCCTGTTCCGTTATCAGGCAGGGTCTTTTTGATTCGACAGCGAACAAGTCGAAGAGAGCATACCGAACCCGCCCTTACGGTTTTTGGACAAACAGGCACGGGTATGAGTGAGAAGAGAGTGAAGGAGGAGTTGCTATGGATTGGCTCGATGGATTGTTCGTCGTCACCTCGATGGCTTGGCTTTATGAGCTATGGCGTTATCGCAATCGTGACGATACGAAAGACGGGCGGAGCGAACATATGAGTTTTTATGTCGTCTCGTTCGTCATGGTGATCGTGTTCGCAGGTTCGCTCGGTTACTCTGTATTGACGGACTTGCGTCAAAGCGTCTCTTTACGTTTGATCGGTCTTGCATGTTACATAGCCGGTGTCGCCCTCCGGTATTGGGGAATCGCTCATTTACGGCATCAGTTCACACGTCATGTCGTCGTCCGACCTACCGATGAGATTGTCAGCACAGGTCCATACCGGTTTTTACGGCACCCGCTCTACACAGGGCTATTGTTTATCACGTTCGGGTTCTCACTTTACTACAGTTACGTACTGTTCGCGGTAGTCGGAACGATTGCGATGGGGGCAGCACTGTTATGGCGCATCCACATCGAAGAGAAGATGTTGACCGCACATTTCGGCGAAGCTTACGCCGTATGGTCGAAGTCCCGGAAACGTTTGCTTCCGTTCATCTACTGAAAAAGACGCGGCCTCGCCATAGCGAGAGCCGCGTCTTTTGTTCACACTGAGAATTTCCCAAGCAATCGGACGATCATGAAGCCAGCCAGGAACGAGACCATACTCAATCCCCACATGACGGTCGTCTCCGGAAGACCTGGGAAGACGACGGCGAGCGATCCGATGACGAGGCCAAGGATGACAGAAAACGTCATACCCGGATAGTTCGCGAGCAGATGGCGAATGACTTTACTGCTGACGATAAACCCTACGGCGACACCGAGACCTACGATCCCGATGACGAGCACGTTCAAATTCGACAACGCACTAATGACCGTCGGATAGACGCCGATCAACAGCAAGACGAACGACCCACTAATACCCGGAAAGAGCATCGCCATACTGCCAAGCCAGCCCGAGAAGAACAAGAGGACCGCCGTCCCCGCCGTCACATCGGTGATGACTGCCGTGTCCGCCGGTTTGATGATGGCCATGCTCGCGACGAGAATCGTGCCCACAATCATTGCGGCAATGTGGATCGGTCGCATCGTTGCCCGCGACTTGAATTCAAACAACAAGAGCGGGATGATCCCTAAAATCAAGCCGATAAAGAAAAACTGCGTCGGGGCATGGTAGTTCAGCAATAAAAACTCGATGACGCGGCTGAGCCCTAAAATCGCCCCGCCCATTCCGATGGCGAGCGGAATCAAGAACCCGATATGTTTTTTCCAGTGCCGGCTAAACACACCGCTAATCGCTTCAATCAACCGGTCATAAATCCCTAAAATGACTGCAATCGTGCCGCCGCTGACGCCAGGGATCAAATCACTCGTCCCCATCGCCATGCCGCGTAGTATATTTTTCCATTCCATAAATGCGTAAGCTCCTTTGTTCGCTAGTTCAGTTCAAGCATTCAGTATAGCCGAGAACACCAATTCATGCATCGGTTTCAAGACCGAGAAAACGGACTTTCGTCCGTTCTCACACTTCGAGCGCCATATAGTCGAATCGAGCACCTGAAATATCAATTTCTTTCTCTTTTTGAAAACCGAGCCGTTCGTACAGTCGGGCCGCGGCCGGATTAGACTGGTCGACGTTCAATGTGACGACCGGGATACCGGATGCACGGGCATGACCGATGACGTGTCGAATCAAGTTCGTCCCGATCCCGCGACCGCCAAAACGGGTGTCGACCGCGACCGAGTCGATATATAAGACGTTCCCTTCTGTCTCGACATCGAGTTGTCCGATTTGGCCAGCTTGCAGCAACCAACGTTGAATCGGTTCATCCAGGGCAGCCGCCGCTTCTCCCGGATACGCGATAATAATGCCTGCGATCGTATGGTCGACGTCTGCGACCCAAATGTTTTCATAACTCAAACGATTTGCTGGACGGCTTATCCACATGGCGAGCCGCTCGAGTACTTGCTCTTTCTCCGTCGTCCCGGTAAGCGTGTAGGCGATGTCATGGATGGCCGCATAGACGAGTGGGGCCACGTTTGTTGCCTCTGTTGGTTTAGCTTGTCGAATATTCATCAATATCTCCTCCATCTACCACTTTATCATATTGGCAAAAAGAGTGGGTTTGTCAACGAACGAACTGTGGGATGATACAAACAGAAGGGAGGAAGATCTATGAAAGCTATTTTGACAGGCATGAACGGTACTGTCGCCCCCGTCGTGGCGGCAACGTTACAGCGCCACGGGATCGAACCCGTCGCGTGGGACCGAAACAAAGTATCTACATCGAACGAAAGCGAGATGCGTGATTTCATCGAATCGACCCGGCCCGATTACTTTCTCCATATCGGGATGGGCTCCGTCGAGTGGGCCGAAACGCTGGCAAGACTATGTGGCGAGTATAGAATCCCGTTCCTCTTCACAAGTACCGTCTCTGTCTTCTCGGATGATGTGACGGGTCCGATCACACCGGACACGCCACCTGACGCTAAAGACGAGTACGGATCTTACAAACGGGCGTGCGAGCAAGCCATCGCCCGTGCCAACCCTGGCGCCCAGATCGTCCGTCTCGGATGGCAAATCGGTGACAACGCCGGTTCAAACAATATGATGGACTATCTCGAGACCGAGATGGAACAAAAAGGCGTCATCATCGCGAGCACACATTGGTATCCTTCGTGTTCTTTCTTAGAAGACACGGCCGAGGCACTGTTCAACATCTTGACGAAACGAGGTGCCGGTCTGTATCAATTGAACGGGAATACGAGCCATTCGCTTTACGACATCGCCTCCGCCCTCGCCGAACATCATGATCGTCCTTGGCGCATCGAGCAGGCCGACGAACCGAAACGTGACAATCGCATGGTCGATACGAATATCACCATTCAACCGATCACAAAACGATTAGCGCTTCACAGAAAATGAACCACCCGTTCGGGTGGTTCAGATTGTTGACTAACAGAATGTTTTCGCTCCTCCTCTTGGCGCCTCCGCTTTCCTAGGGGCGAGCAGGGAGCCGCATCGCGACGTTGTCGCTGCTGGGTCTCCCTCCGCTCGCTGATCCCTCAGGAGTCTCCGGCGCCGTCGGATGAGCGTCGCGAGAGGCCGCCCTTGGGTGGCCTCTCGTCTTTTTCTGAGGCCTCGACGGCCGATAGAAAAAGCCCCCGATGCGGGCTAAAACCTCGAAAAGCGGGAACTGGTATGTATGGATCGTCACCGCCTCCGAACAGGAAGGGGAATCATCATGTACCGAGTCCATATCGCCAAACGCCATGAACCAATCCGCACCGACGCCTCGCTGGACCAACTGGTCCCGAAAGACCACCTCGTCCGCAAACTCGACCGCCACATCGACTTCTCCATCGTCCACCGGCTATGCGCGCCGCTGTATTCAAACACCGGACAGCCCGGCATCGACCCCGAGATCCTCATCAAGATCATCCTGCTCGGCCCGCTGTTCAACATCCGTTCCGTGCGACAGACCATCAAGGAAATCGAGACGAACCTCGCGTACCGTTGGTTCCTCGGGCTCGGGATGGACGAGAAAATTCCCGACCATTCGACGATCAGCCAGGCCTATCGACGCCGGTTCGCCGGCACGGACGTCTTTCGACAAATCTTCGAGGACATCGTGGGCCAGGCCGAAGCCCACGGCTTCATTTCAGGGCGCATCCTGATCACCGACTCGACCCACATCCGAGCCAACGCGAACAAGAAGAAGTTCGACAAGGTCGAGGTCGAGCAGGTCGTCGGCGATGTCGAGGAAGAGCTTCTCGGCCGGGTGAACGAGGAACGGGCCAAACGAGGAAAAAAGCACTGAAGCCCGCGCGACAGAAGAGGAAGCGTCGACTCATCAAGGTGAGCCGGACCGACCCTGACGCGGGCTATATGTACCGTGACCAGAAGCCGGAAGGCTTTTTCTGGCTGGTGCACCGGACGGTCGACGCCAAGCACAACTTCATCGTCGATGTGCATGTCACGCCCGGGAACGTGTCGGACAGCACCGTCTATCTTGACCGTCTCGACTATATCCTCAACCGTTTCGCCTATCCGCTCGAGGCGGTCGCGCTCGATGCCGGTTACTACACGACCGAGATCGCGAAGGCACTCGTCGAGCGCGGCGTTTTCGGCGTCATCGCCTGGCGGCGGTTCGGTGGGAAGAAGGGGATGATTCGAAAGACGCGGTTCACCTACCTGCCGGACGTGGACGCCTATCTGTGTCCGGCGAAACAGCACCTCACCTATAAGACGACCGACCGTCACGGCTATCACCAGTACGCGTCCGATCCTGCCATCTGTCAGAACTGCCCGCTCCTCGAGAAGTGCACGTCAAGCCGATCGCATCGGCGCGTCATCACTCGCCACATCGATGAGTCCTACCGCGAAGCGGTGAGTGAGAACCGTCTGTCCGCATCGGGCAAGCACCTCTACCGTCTCCGGCCACAGACGGTGGAGCGCTCGTTCGCCGACGGGAAGGAGCTCCACGGTCTCCGCTTCACGTTCTACCGGGGGAAAGAGGCGGTGGACCGCGCCAATCTGGTGGCAGCGACCGCACAAAACATGAAGAAGCTGGCCAACCTGTTGGCCGAAAACGACCGTCTACATAGCATTTTTTCAATTTTATGTCGGGCAGAGCGCCTCGAGCTCGTTGAACACAAAAAAAAGACGAACCCATTCGCCAGAAGCGAATGGGTTCGTCAACAGCCTGAACCACCCGTTCGGGTGGTTCATTTTTCATGTGCGTCGTTCGATCTCGGTCAACACGAGTTTGCTTTTCGGCAAACTTGGCAAATCGACAAAACTATAGCTCAAATCTTGTGGTGGCACGGTATGACGATAGCGGTTCAAGAAGACATCGATCGTCTCTTTCATGACGGCAATCGTCACGTGTTCACCGGCACAGCGATGCCCGAAGTCAGCATCGCCCCCACCTTGGGGAATAAATGTGAACGGACTTTCTTTCCAATCGTTGAACCGTTCTGGCATAAATTGCTCCGGTTCGTCCCAGTGTGCAGGGTCGTGATTCGTCCCATACAAATCGAGCAAAACGAGCGTTCCTTCTTCAAACGCGTACCCGTCCCACTCAAAATCTTGTTTGACTCTTGCTGCCGTCACTGGGAAGAACGGATAGAAGCGGCGAACTTCTTGCACGAACCACGTGGGATTGACCGAACCGGCAACAAGCTTAGCTCGCGCTTCTGGGAATTGATGGAGCGCGAGCACGGTGAAGAGGACGTAAATCGACACAGCGACGGTCGGTCTCAAAATGTTGATGACTTCGACGGCAACAACGTCCGCCGGCAACAGTTCCCCTGTCTCGTCGCGATGCCAAGAGAACTCGTACAAGGCCGTCTTCTCGTTCGGTAACAAGCGGTTCGTCCGGACTTCTTCGACCATCTCTCGGATCCACGCCTCGGCCGAGGAACGGGCTTGACGTCCTCGGAAGTGTTTCGGTCCTAGCGCCGTTCCCGATTCGAACAACAGACGCATCTCATTCGTACGCTTCTCGACTTCTGCTTCGGCGAGCGGGACGCCTGCCCACTCGCAAACGGCACGCATGAGCACTTCTTGAGCCGTGTCATATAAGACGATCTCTCCGGTAGCGCGGTCGAGGGCACGTTCCCATTCTCGACTGACGAGCCGCGTCAACCGGTCGATATTTCCAGGGAACATAAGTGACATGAACATCCGTTTGCGGTGCGTATGGGCTGGCCCATCAAGCGTCTGGACCCCATCCTCACCGAACAACGTCTTCAAGAGACGTTTCGGTGCCGCATCTTCACGGACAAAACGTTCGGCATCATAGAACAATTCAGCCCCGTCTTCCCCTCCTAGACAGATGGCCCGCTCCCCGAGCAGCCTCGTCTCGAATATGTTCGACTGGAACCCTTTCCGGCGATTCGGGACGAAATGGTAACCCTCTCGTAAGAAATCAACGCTATGATCGAGTCCTTGTTCTTTAGGTATCGGTCTTGTCATTTCCTTCACCCTTTCTTTCACAGACTATAAAGGATGTTCCCTCCTCCGTCACGAACAAACCTATAGAAGAAAGGAGTGGTCCGATGCTCTCATTCATTTTGACATTCCGGCGCATGTTTCGCGGAATCTGGCGGGGGTTAAAAGAACCTGAGTTTCAAGTATTGTTCAGCCTCGCTTTCCTCACCATCTTGTCCGGCACGTTGTTTTACGTCCGCTACGAAGATTTACGATGGCTCGATTCGCTCTACTTCAGCGTCATCACGCTGACGACGATCGGCTATGGTGATTTTGTGCCGTCGACCGACCTCGGGAAAGTGTTCACGATCGGCTACGTCATCACAGGCGTCGGCATCATGGTCGGTTTTGTCACCCAAGTGTTCAACCACTTGCAGCAAGCCCGCCTCGAAGAAGTGAAAAAGAAAAAAACGCCACCGTCCGAGTAGGAAGGTGGCGTTCGTTCGTCATGACGCCTTTCGATTGCGATTTTCAAGCGCGAGCTGTTGATTGAACCGTTTCGTCTCGGCGATGACGACACCTGACAAGAACAACAGGCCGATCAAGTTCGGGATGGCCATCAAGCCGTTGAAGACGTCTGATAACGCCCATACCAAATTGAGGTTCGTTGTCATGGCGCCAAGACCAGCGACGAGGACGAAGGCGATCCGATACGGAATGATCGACTTTTGACCAAACAAGTAATGGATCGAGCGTTCCCCGTAATACGACCAACCGAGAACGGTCGAATACGCGAACATGACGAGACCGATTGTGACGACGTAGCGGCCGAACGGTCCGAGGAACTGTTCGAACGTGGCCGCCGTCAAGTCGACCCCTTCGAGACCAGACCCGATCTGCCCACCCATGACGAGTGTGATCCCCGTGATCGAACAGACGATGAGCGTGTCGAGGAAGACTTGAGTCATCGAGACGAGTGCTTGCCGTCCCGGCATATCCGTTTTCGCGGCCGCTGCCGCGATCGGTGCCGAACCAAGTCCTGCCTCGTTCGAGAAGACCCCTCGTGCGACACCGTAACGGATCGCCGCACCGATAGCCCCACCACCGATTGCCTCGGCACTGAACGTGCTGCTGAAGATGAGCGCGATCGCATCCGGGATGAGCGTGTAGTTCATGACCATGATGATGAGCCCGCTGCCCAGATAGAAGATGATCATAATCGGGACGAAGAGGCTGACGACACGACCGATTGATTTGACTCCTCCGAGAATGACGGCACCCGTGAACACCATCACTAAAATCCCGGACACGTAGAGTGGGACGTCAAACGTCGACTTGAGCGCCAAGGCGACAGAGTTCGTCTGAACCCCGTTCCCGATGCCGAACGCCGCGAGCGAAGCAAACGCCGCGAACAAGACGGCGAGCCAGCGTTGTTTCAATCCACGTTCCAAATAGTACATCGGCCCTCCGGCCATCTGCCCCCGTTCGTCGGTTACCCGGTATTTGACGGCGAGCACGGCCTCGGCATATTTTGTCGCCATCCCAAAGAAACCGGACAGCCACATCCAGACAATCGCACCCGGTCCCCCGAGCACGACAGCCGTGGCGACACCGACGATATTCCCCGTACCGACGGTCGCCGCAAGAGCGGTCATGAGTGCTTGGAAGTGACTAATGTCCCCTCGTGACGTCTTGTCTTGGTTTTTCGAGAAGGCGAGTTTTAATGCGTAAGGCAGTTTTGTGATTTGAAGGCCACCTAACCGTACTGTCAAATAAACGCCTGTCCCCACAAGCAAAATCAACAGCGGCGGTCCCCACACAAAGTCTGAAATCGTACCGATGAGTTCACTGAACGATTGACTCATGCTGAAATCCCCTTTCCCCTTATGTAATGGTACACCTCTATTTTTTCAGAATACTCGGAACATTGTCAAAAGTATTGTACTAAAACAAAGGTTCACGCGCGGACCTGTACCTAAAACAGCGAGACGTCGATTAGACGTCTCGCTGTGATGGGGGTTTCTCTCGTTGTAGCGGTGCTTTCCAGTCAAACTCGTCCGGCACATAGTCGAGTCCGCCCGAGTGGAACGGCTGACAGCGCATCAGACGTCGTGCGGTCAAATAGCCTCCCTTGACCGCACCGTGTTTCTCAATCGCTTCAATCCCATAATGGGAACAGGTCGGATAAAATCGACACGTCGGTGGCTTTAACGGTGAGATGAACCGTTGATACCCTTGGATTCCGCGCACTAAAATTCGTCTCAAGTTCCTCGCCTCGCTCGCTTATTTTATTGCCATCATAGCTCGTCAAACACGAAATGTCACTTCCGTCGCTTTCATTTGTCGAGTATATTCCTTTACTTTTTATATTTCCTTTCTTTTACAATTTGAGCACGTGAGGCGATATTCGGTGAAACATTTGTTATGATAGGCACCATGTACTAGACCGAATCTATATGAAGAGGTGACGAAAATGAATTTATTAATGGTAGGAGCAGGATCAATGAGCGAGGCCCTCGTCCGAGGTTGGATCGACTCCGGTCTTTCACCAGAGTCCATCACGATGACGAACCGGAGTGACCGGGCTCGATTGGACCAACTACACAACGAACTCGGCGTCCAAGTCGTTGAAGAAGAGGACGTGAACGCTTATGATATCGTCGTCCTGGCGATGCAACCAGACGGTGTGCTCCCGTACGTGCGCTCGAAGACGTGGACGGCCCCACTCCTCGTCTCTGTCGCAGCCCATATCGAGCCGGCGGAACTCGAGGCCGCCTCAGGGCTTCCTGCCGTGTGCGCGATGCCGAACACGCCAGTCGCATTCCGAGACGGGATGACGGGCCTTTGGTTCGGACCGGAAACAGACGAGTCTGTGCGCGCGACAACGACCGCTCTTTTCGAACGGGTCGGGCGAACGGCCGTGACGGACGCAAAAACAATGTCCGCCTTCATGGCAGCAGCCGGATGTAGCCCAGCGTTCTTCTATGAGATCGTCGGATCGATGACACCGGTCTTGACCGACGCTGGATTTGACGAGGCGACGGCCCGACAAATCGTCGCCCAAGCGATGAAAGGATCTGCCGAGCTGTTACTTCACGAATCGCGTCAAACCGACGAATTGATTGCGGACGTAGCCGCGCCAGGAGGTCCGACCGATCGTGGTGTCGGCGTACTGCGTGCTCGCGACTTGTCCGACGTCATGTCCTCGGCATTGCGTGAAAGTGCGAAAGAAGGTCATGAATCAGTCGACACAACGATCGACAGAGTGTAAGCGATGCTTACGCTCTTTTTTTGTTTGTAGACGATAAGCGTTCACAAAGTCGATACTTTTCCCCGACGCCGTGCATGATATGCTAGCAAATGAGAAATATTATCATTTGACCAAATTGGAGAGATTTAACAATAGTAGGCGAGATTTCTCCCTCCTCTAAGCGTCTCGGGGCGAAGCCCAGCGTAGGTGGGAGATGAATCGCCTGTGTTAGCAAGATTGTATGTGCTTGGTATAATGGATGTAACCAATCAAAAGGACTGAACTATCAATGAAAATGGATACGAACAAACATTCAGTCTTTCTCCTGAACTACCATCTCGTCTTGGTGGTCAAATATAGACGCAAGGTGATCGATGACGCCGTCTCGGGGTTCGCGAGACAGACGTTCGAACGGATCGGCGCGTCATACCATATCACACCGGCTGAGTGGAATCATGACGGTGATCATATCCATGTGTTGTTCAAGGCTCACCCGAACACAGCGATGTCGAAGTTTCTGAACGCCTACAAGAGCGCGAGCAGCAGACTGATCAAACGGGACTTTCCACACGTCAAGAGACGACTGTGGAAAGAAATGTTCTGGTCTCGGAGCTACTGCCTCGTGACGACCGGCGGTGCGACGATCGACGTCATCAGGCAATACATCGAAAAACAAGGAAAGGAGTGATCACTTTGCTGAAGGCGTACAAGTTTCGACTATACCCGACGAAGCCACAACAAGAATACTTCATGAAGACGTTCGGTTGCGTCCGTTTCGTCTACAACAAGATGCTCGAGGAACGGATCCGACTGTATGAAGAGTCGAGGCTGAACCCTGACGCGAAGCAGAAGCTCCCGACCCCGGCGAAGTATAAGCCCGAATTCCCTTTCTTGAAAGAGGTCGATAGCTTGTCTCTGGCGAACGCCCAGATGGACTTGAACAAGGCATATGCCAACTTCTTCCGCGACAAGTCTGTCGGGTTCCCGAAGTTCAAATCGAAGCACGGCGACCGCGCCTCCTACACGACCAACAATCAGAACGGGAGCGTCCGGATCGAGGACGGGAAGGTGAAACTCCCTAAGATCGGCTTCGTGAAGTTCAAACAACATCGTCCTTTCGAGGGGATCATCAAGTCCGTGACGGTCTCGATGACGAAGACAGGCAAGTTCTTCATCTCCATCCTTGTCAATCAAAGCGAGGAAAAGTGGGTTCCTGCTAAAAACAAGATTGGGATCGATCTCGGTTTGGAGCACTTCGCCATCATGACGAATGACGAGATGCTTTCAAATAAGATTGATAATCCTCGCTTTCTTCGCAAGTCAGAAGAGAAGGTCAAGAAGGCGCAGCGCGCTCTGTCTCGTAAGAAAATAGGAAGCAAGAATAGAGAAAAAGCCAAGCTGATCCTCGCCAAGAAACACGAGAAAATCGCAAACCAACGCAAAGACTTCCTCCACAAATTGTCAAAACGAACCGTTGACGAGAACCAAGTCATCGTCGTGGAGACATTGAAATCGAAGAACATGATGAAGAACCACAAGGTCGCCAAATCAATCGCCGACGTCAGTTGGTATGAGTTCGTCCGACAGCTAGAATACAAGTGTAAGTTCTACGGACGGACGCTCATCAAGGCCGACCAATGGTACGCATCGACGCAAATCTGCTCTTCCTGCGGCGAAAAAGGCGAGAAGAAAACAGTGGATGTACGCGAATGGACGTGTACGTGTGGCGCTCATCATGACCGCGACATCAATGCGAGCATCAACTTGTTGATGTTGGCTGACTGAAAAAACCTTCAGGGCAGGGACTTGCCCGACGAGCTTGGTAAACAACCGTGGCTAGTAAACGTGCGGTCTTCCCAAGAAGCTCCCACTTCAATTTGCGAAGCAAATAAGTGGCGAGTAGTTCACATGAGCTCATTGCTAGCCATGCCCTTGCATCAATCGGTGATCTTATCCGATATGACGAAGCTGGATGATCGACTACGACGCCGAATGATCGCCTTAGGTTTTTACGAGGGCTGTTCTGTCCAAGTCAAACGTCGGGCCATCTTTGCCGGTCCGCTCACCGTCGAACAAGTCGAGCACCAACAGATGATCGCACTCCGTCGTTCGGACGCCGCCCAGATTGGAGTGATCGTTCCGTGACTCAAAGAATCGCACTCATCGGAAATCCAAACACCGGTAAAACGTCACTCTTCAACCGCTTGACCGGTTCTTCTGCCCATGTCGGGAACTGGTCGGGGGTGACGGTTGAACAGAAAGTTGGGACGTTACATGGACAAAATGGGCACTTGATCGACTTGCCCGGCATTTATGACTTAGACCCTTTGTCAGCGGATGAGGCAATCGTCGCCCGCTTTCTGTTGCAGGAGCCGTTCGATGGAATCATCAATATCATTGATGCCTCACAGTTTGAACGGAACTTGCAACTGACACTGCAACTTCTTGAAACGGGACACCCGTTACAAATCGGCTTGAACATGGTCGACGTCGCCAAAGGACGGGGGATCGATATCGATCTCACACATCTGCAACAATGTCTAGACGTGGACGTGTTCCCGCTCACCGCTCGGACAGGCGCCGGTTGCGAAGTCCTTCTGACTTCACTTCGGATGATGCCACGTGAGCCGTTCATCCTCGATTACGGGGTCGAGACCGAGCAAGCGATCCGACAAATTCTTGTTGCGACCGGCTTGTCGCCGGACGAGCGCTGGGTCGCCGTTCAATATTTGGCAGGAAATCGCGTCATCTCCAAGCATCTCGAAGCAACGACACCGACGGTCAGTGACATCCGAAAATCGCTTGAACAGGCGCTTGGACGTTTTGCCCACGCACAAATCACAGAGCGGAGACGTGAATGGGCCAAAGCGATTCGCCAGCAAGTCGTCAACCGTCAAAATACCATACGCGTCACGACGACCGACCGAATCGATGCTGTCGTCACCCACCCGGTTTTGGGACTACCGATCTTCTTTGCGGTGCTCTATAGTTTATTCCATGTCACGTTTAACTGGGTCGGGGCCCCATTGTCAGACATGTTCGATTTCTTTTTGTCAGGTCCGTTCACGTCAGCTATAAGCTCGGCGCTCCAAACGTTCGGTGCCTCCGCTTTCATTCAGGCGTTGCTGCTCGATGGGGTCATCGCCGGTGTCGGAGGGGTGCTCGTCTTTGTGCCACAAATCTTCGTGCTCTTTTTCTTTATCTCATTGTTAGAAGACTCAGGGTATATGGCGCGTGTCGCCATCGTCATGGATCGCTTCATGCAACTCGTCGGGTTGAACGGTAAAAGTTTTATTCCGATGATCATCGGGTTCGGCTGTAACGTGCCTGGCATCATGGCTGCCCGTACAGTTGAAGAAGAGCGGGAACGCCTCGTCACCATCTTCATCTCACCGTTCATGTCATGTTCCGCGCGTCTCCCGATTTACGCCGTCTTCGCCGCCAGCTTCTTTGCGACTAACCAAGCGCTCGTCGTGCTGTCGTTGTATGTGCTTGGCATCACGCTCGCACTCATTGCCGCAAAAGTGTTCACTTCCGTATTGGCGACAGAGGATGATCATAGCCTCTTTCTCGTCGAACAACCTCCTTACCGTATCCCACAAGGGTTGACGCTTTGGCGCAGCACGTGGCAGAAAGCAAGAGGCTTCGTTCGAAAAGCAGGTACGTTTATCTTCGGTGGCTCTGTCTTCATTTGGCTCCTCGCTTATTCAGGTCCGAGCGGATTCGACGTTCCGATGAATGAAAGTTTTCTCGCCCTCATCGGTGGATTGATCGCCACGCTGCTCGCTCCATTAGGATTCGGAACATGGCAGGCAGGCGCTTCGCTTATCACCGGATTTTTAGCGAAAGAAGTCGTCGTCTCCACGATGGCCATCATTTACGCGGTCAGTGAGTCAGATCTTTCCACTTCATTATTGCCGCTGTTCACACCGCTCAGCGCGTACAGTTTCATGGCATTCGTACTTTTGTACGTCCCTTGTCTCGCGACAATCGCTGTCATTCGTCGGGAAGTCGGCAGTGTTCGGCTCACATGGGTGGCCAGTCTATACGGACTCGGCGTCGCCTATGCCGTTTCATTCCTCATCTATCAATTCGGTCGTATACTAGGCTTTGCATAACAAGGAGGAAAGCTTATGTATTTATTTGATTTATTAGTCGGTCTCACCGTCTTCGGTTACGCTTCCTATACGCTTTATCGCTTTACACAGAAGGCGAAATCCGGAAAGTGTGCCACATGCGAGTTGGAATCGACGTGTACGACGACTTGCGACGCCACCGACTGGGATGCCATCATCAAACAGGCGTTACAGTCCGATCGAACGAAATGACAAATAAAAACGGGCGAGCCGCGTTTGCGAGCTCGTCCGTTTTTTAAGGAACCATATGTAACACGGTCACGACAAGCGCCACCATCAAAATTCCGGGCAACAAGTTTGCCACTCGTATTCTCGTAATACCAGCCAAATTCAGGCCGATGGCGACGATCATGACGCCGCCGGTCGCCGTCATTTCCAAAATGAAGCTATCCATGAGCGTTTCCGGGATGAACTTCATGATTTGGATGGCGAGAAGCGCGATCGCCCCTTGATAGAGCAAGACCGGTACGGCCGAAAACATGACACCGATGCCAAGTGACGAAGCGAGGACGAGCGCCGTGAACCCATCAATCATCCCTTTCGTGTAAAGAACGTCATGATCGCCTCGTAGTCCACTGTCGAGCGCTCCGATGACTGCCATCGCCCCGATCACAAAAATGAGCGTCGCCGTGACAAACCCTTCCGCGATGCTCGATTTCCGGTTACCGCCGATTTTCCGCTCCAATTGATAGCCGATTTCGTTCAGCTTCTCATCAAGCTTCCACCACTCCCCGAGCGCTGCGCCCGCGACGAGACTCCCGATCACAATTAAAAAGTTCTCACTCTTCAGTCCCATTTGAACGCCGAGTAGCACGACGGCTAGTCCGATTGCGGCCGTGACCGTCTCTTTCATCCGTTCCGGGATCCGGTGGAACAGAAGACCGAACAACGTCCCGATGACGATCAATGCCGCGTTGACGAGCGTCCCTAACAACACCATCCTGCATTCCCCGTTTCTTTATGTATTGAAAGCAATATACCAACCCGTTCCATCGGATGTCAATTGAAAAAAGAACAAAAAAAAGAGCCACTTCTCGCAAGAAGTGGCTTCGCGGAAACCCACGTTCCTATGGGTTTCGCATCGGGTTTGGCACCCAAGTGATTCTGACTGGGCTCGAACCAGCGACCTCTACCCTGTCAAGGTAGCGCTCTCCCAGCTGAGCTACAGAATCAGGTCGTGTCCTCTCTTAAGGACACTATTAATATATCAAGAAACTAATGCGTTGGCAACTGTTTTTTAAAAGTTTTTTTATTTTTTTTAACGCGACATTTCTTGTCGTTGAATGTGACGGCAAAGCCGCTCTAAGTCACCAGCATATACCGATACGAGCATTCCCTCGTACTCCGTGTCCCGGTCCCAATGAAGTCCGTTCGCTTTCGCCACACGTTGCGATGGCACGTTGTCCGGGTGGATGAGCGAGATAATGTCTTTCTCCCCTTCCTCGAACGCATGTTGCATAAGGCGAGCCGCCGCTTCTCGACCGTAACCCATGTGCCAATGCTTCGGTGCCAACCAATAGCCGACTTCAAGTTCGATATTGCCGTCGAGCTCGTGTAACAACGTACCGGCATGGCCGATCGGCTCGTCACTTTCAAACGTCATCAACTTGAGTAACCCGGTCTGCCGTCCCGTCTTATAACGCGCCAACTGCCGCTCGAACCATTCGATCGTCTGCTCGTCCGTATACGGTTTTCCGTCCGGGCTAATGAATCGCATCACCCGTGGATCTTGCAACAACGATTTGACGAAATAAAAGTCAGCAATCGTATATGGTTCAAGCCGTAAGCGCTCAGAGTGTAACTCGACATGCTTCATCGTTCCCGCCCCTTTCGTTCACAGTCTTTACTCATTAATTCCCGTTATCAAATAAATTCAATCCTGTTCAAGCGATAACTTTCAAGCCGACGACGCTGCCGATAATGAGCGTTAAAAAGAAAATTCGCCACCGGTCCGTCGATTCGTTCAAGTAGAGCATACCGAGGATGACCCCACCGGCCGCTCCAATGCCGACCCAAATCGAGTAGGCGAGTCCGAGCGGCAACGTCTCGAGAGAGCGGGACAATAAATAGAAACTGAGCGCGAACGTCACGATCGACAAGATCGACCACTTTAAGATTTGATAGCCTTTTGATTTTCCCATGAAAAAGACGGCAATCATCTCGGCCAGTCCCGCCCCTATTAAAAATGCCCAACTCATGCTGTCCCTCCTCCCGTCACTTGTTTCAATCCGATCACACCGACTAACAACGTTCCAATGAAGACGAGCTTCATGCCGGTGAGCACCTCGTCAAACAAAATATTCCCGACGAGCACTGTCCCGACCGCACCGATCCCCGTGAAGACGGCGTACCCCGTACCGGCCGGCAAAACCCGGAACGATAATGCCAACAATCCGAAACTGACAATCAACAAGACGATTGTAATCAATGTCGGTCCAAGAACGGTGAACCCGTTCGATAATTTCATCGTCGTCGCCCAGACGATCTCGAGCAGACCGGCGAGGACGAGCCACATCCATGCGAGTTGATCACGTTTCATGTCCACCCGACCCCTTTCTTGAAGATTTTAAAGGCGGCGCGTTGCCGGGCAACCCGGTTCGTCTCGAACGTAAAGAGAGAGACGAGCGCACCGTCTAAAAAGCAATAGTATGCGTGGTAAATGTCATCAAGTGACTGGTTTGGTAAATCACCTTGCTCCATGGCGAGACGAAACTGTTCTTTCTCGAACGCTTGGAGTTCTATCTCGACTGTTCCGAGTGTCGCCTCGATGAACGATCGTAACTCAGGTGGCGGCACGAGCAACATCCGTTTCGTCAGCATCCACGTTTCCTCTTCTTCAAAGAAACGAATGAGCGCCTTCACGATCGCCTCGATCCGCTCGAGCGGTGGAGCGTCGATCGACTCGTCACGCGCATCCATCCATGCCCGCTCATATCGTCCGGCCATCTGTTGTACGACTTGTTTGAATAGCTGTTCCTTTCCTTCGATATGCGCATAGAGTGACGCTTTTTTTATGCCGACGTCCTCGGCGAGAGAGGCAAGCGACAGTCCTTCATATCCTTCAAGGGCAAAACGACGTGTTGCCGCTTGCTCGATTCGTTGTTTTGTGTTCATCTTCTTTCGACCTCCAGTCTCTGTACCCCACTTTACCTAACGAACGGTAGGTAGTCAAGTGTGACGATTGAATTTTTAATTGGAGACCTCCACAATATAGGAAGTGTATCGGAAAGGAAGGTTGTTTATGATTGAACAGTTCAGTTTCACAACCCCGACGGATCGTCGGGGTCAAAAACGTATCATCTCCATATATCGTCCTGACTTTGTGACGGCGCAACATCCGCTCCCCGTCCTTTATATGCATGACGGACAAAATGTGTTCGACTCGAAGACAAAATCCAGTTGGGGCATCGACCGCCACATTGAAGATTTGCACTTGACGCTCATGGTCGTCGCCGTCTCGAGTCCTCCGGATTGGCTGGACCGTTATGATGACTATTCTTTTTACGAGGATGACATGCTCTATCGGCGCATCGGACCTGAACTCGCAAAGACGAGACCGACGCTCGGCGGCCGTGGACGCCTCTATACGGATTGGCTCATGCACGAGTTGAAACCATGGGTCGATGCTCGTTACGCGACCGACCCGGATGATGTCGGGGTGATGGGCAGTTCGATGGGCGGAGTCATCTCTTTATACATGATGGCGACCTATCCGTCGATTTGTCGAGTCGGCTCGCTGTCAACGGCTGCCTGGTCAAACCTCGACCCGCTCGTCCGCGAACTGACACAAGCCGACTTGTCGGCGCGCCTGTATCTGGATATCGGTACGAACGAGACGAGTGGTCCAATCACACCGGAAGACTATCTATATACGAACGCCAAGCTCGTCGAGGCGTTGGCAAGGACCGGCATCGCATTCCGTTACGAGGTCGAACCTGACGCCACCCACCACGAGTCGGCTTGGCGGCGGCGCTTGCCGAACGCACTCGCCTATCTGTACGACCGTACTTAAAAAAGGGAGGCAGCGTCCGCTGTCTCCCCATTCATCCGCCTCCATGATGTTCAGCCAAGTAGAGCGGTCCGACTTTCCGGACGAAGTAGCTCTCGAGTCGACCTTGTGTCGCGCGCTCCACCGGTGGCTCCGTCAACGTATAAATCTTCCCGCCCCGCTCTTCGAACGCATCCCGCTCTAGCTCGTTACGGGCATCGTCCTCGACGATTGGCGACGTCAAGGCTGCAATCGGATGACCTATCAAACAGACGTACGTCCGGAGGGCCGCATGCGGCGTCGCATGTAACGCGAGCAAAACGAGACAAGTCACACTGATTGAAATCAATCTTTTTTTCACGGGCACACCCCTTTATTCATTCGTTCCTAAAACATAGTTCGGGCACCGCTCTTCTTTTTCCTTCATGCAAAAAAGAGACGAACCCTAAGTGGATTCGTCTCTCCTTCCTTTAGATGACCCAGTTGCCGGCACGCATGATCGCTTCGCGCGAGCCGTCTTCAAGTTCACCGTCGATATCCATATCGGCTGAGCCGATCATGAAATCGACGTGTGTCATCGAGTCGTTCGCCCCGTTCTCGGCGAGCTCTTCGGCTGACATCAATGGACCGCCCTCGAGACACGTCGAATAAGCACGTCCGAGCGCCAAGTGACACGAGGCGTTCTCATCAAAGAGCGTGTTGTAGAAGAGAAGGCCTGAGTTCGAGATTGGCGAGTCGTCCGGAACGAGCGCGACTTCGCCGATTCGGCGCGCCCCTTCATCGAGGTTGAGCAACTCATCGAGTGCGGCTTGTCCTTGTTTCGCTTCCGCCTTCACGACTTTTCCGCCTTCGAACCAAAGCGTGAACTCATCAATCAAGTTTCCGCTATAGCTGAGCGGTTTCGTGCTCGACACATGTCCTTCGACCGCATCTTTATCAGCAAGCGTGAACACTTCCTCGGTCGGCATATTGGCGATGAAGTCGACACCGTCCGTGTTCGGGCCTCCGCCGCCTAAGAAGACGTGTTTCTTCGGAAGACCGATTGTCAACTCTGTGCCTGGCGCTTTGTAGTGGAGTTTCGCATATTTTTTCTCTGTCAATAGCTGTGCCCGGGACCGAAGCGCTTGGTCATGTTTATCCCAAGCGGCGACGACATCGTCTTGGTCCATCCGTGTTGCGGCGAAAATAGCCCGCCATAACGCCGGAACGGCATCCTCACGATCCGGGAACACTTTCTTCGCCCACGCCTCAGAGGCACCGGCAATGATCGACCAGCTGACGTTGTCGCTCATGACGTACTTGCGCCACTTCGCGAGCGCCACACCGGCTGCCCGGTTCGAATCAGCAATCCGTGAGGACTCGACACCGTTTAACGCGTCTGGGTCGTCGCTGACAATTGATAGAAACGCCGTCTTTTCTTCAGCAAGCTGCTCGAAACGCGCTTTCAACCATTCTGGAAACTCTTTAAACGAGTCGTGCGGTGCATCGAAGTAGCGGATTTTCGTCGACTCCTCGTCGCTCCAGTTGACGAAGACTTGTTTCGCACCGGCCGCATAAGCCGCTTTCACGACTTGACGGACGAGCGGGGCTTGGCTGATGTCCGCGCGGACTTCAAGCTGTTGACCCGGTTGGATGTTGACACCTTTTTTGACGGCGAGTTCCGCATAGCGGGCAAACTCTGCCTCAGTCGGTAACGTTTGAGTAGACATATGTACAGTTCCTCCTTTGTTCGTTCTATATCATTTTCTTAAATTTTCGGAAAAGTTGCAACCAAATCGCAAAAACGGGCATATTAGTAGATGTAAAGAGAAGGAGGAATTCATATGTCAGATTGGAAAACGACGTATACCCATTTTTTAGACACGGCAAAAGAAGAGTACGCCGGCAACGAACAACGCGGTGACCTGCTCGTTCAAGGCGAACTCGCCTTAGCCAAAGTGACGGTCGATGTCGCTTCAAATGAAATCAGCAATATCGAGCGCGAGGAAGAGCTCACGCTGTACTTCCAAATGAAACAGTTGCTCAACATGTTGCGCGCCATCTATAATGACCAGTTCGAAATGCAGCCGGAAAAAGAAGACGCGCTCGTCGCGGCCGTCCTCTACTTCGTCTCACCGTTTGATGCCATTCCTGATGATGCGCCGCTCGGATTGTTTGATGACGCCCAAGTAATCGACTACGTACATGAACAACTCGCTAGCGATATCGACCGCTTTCACCACGCATTGTAAGCAATCGCCCTTGAAATTCGACCCGGGTCGGAGTACGCTTGCTTGAGAACTATGTCAAAGGGGGCGTATGGCGCCTAGCCAATCTATATGTACGCAAAATCACGAAAACGAATCGCCGTCGAAACGGTATTGTTCATTATCGCCGGAACGATTCTCCAATCTATTTTCGTCAGTTTGCTCCTTAAGCCGAACGAAATCGGCTCTGGAGGAATCGTCGGAATCACGCTTATTATCAATGAACTGTTCGGAACGCCAATCGGTCTCAGCCAGTTAGTGTTAAACATCCCGCTCTTTATCGTCGGGATCAAGTTTTTAGGAAAGCGGTTCATCTTGATGACCGGGATCGTCGTCGTCTTGTCCTCTATCTTGATCGATGCGTTACCGGTGCTCGTACCGCCGACGCCGCTCGACGACCCGCTCGTCGCCTCCGTATTCAGTGGAATTGTTTCCGGACTCGGCCTGGCGCTCCTATTGTTCGCCGGCGCCTCGACAGGCGGACTCGATATTCTCGGAAAAGTCATCTATACGACGAACCGAAATTTGTCGCTCCCTAAAATCTTTTTGACACAAGACATCATCGTCTATATTCTCGTGTTCATCACGTTTGACATCAAGGCGGTCATGTACGCGCTCGTGCTCAGTTTCGTTCGTTCGCGCACATTGTTGACGATCCACCGCTTCTTCTCGGCCCAAAAGCAGTGCTTTATCATCTGTAAAAAAGCCGATGAGATCAACTTGGTCATCAAGCAGAACTTGAAGCGCGGCGTCACGATCATGGACGCGACAGGCGGCTATTCGAACGACTCGAAGAAGATGTTGTACGTCGTCGTCCAAAACAACGAAATTCCAAAGCTTCGTCAAATCGTCTCCGATATCGATTCGGAAGCGTTCGTCACCGTCTCAGAAATCGATTCGGTCGTCGGAAATTTCAAAGAACATTCTTATACACTTTAATCGACAGCAACTTGCTGTCGATTTTTTGTGTAACAAACGCTCCAACGTTCCGATAATACGAATGAGCCTATTAGACATATACAGAAGGAGGTGCATGAGTTGTCTAGCCACTCCTTGCGCCAATCAGTCCCCGCCCTGCTCGTCGGGACATTTGCTCTTGGACTGTTATTGATTGTTTTCAGCCCTTATGGGTTACGTGAGACGAGTCTGTTCATCTACTTCATGACGATCACACTCATCGCGACCGCTATTAGCGGCTACGCCGTTTACCGCCATCAAGGCATGCGACGCTACATTCATTTGTTGATCAGCGCCGGCAACCTTTGTTTCATCGCTTACTTAGTCGTGCATCGCTACTACACGACCGTACCCGGTGACATGATGATGTTCATTCAAAACTTTTTCTATTTGATCATGGCACTCATCGTCATCACCCAGTCCATTGAGATCCGCACGCTGAAACTGCGGACGTTCGACGTGTTCGCCTTACTCAGCTTCCTGCTCATCGGCGCATTGCACATTTTCTTCTACTCAGCCCGTGGCGAACAATACGTCGCCAGTTTGAACGGTTTCGAAGAACAAATGGTGCTCGTCAGCCTCTACATGGCGCTCGGGTTTTTGTATTTAAACCGAATCGTCACCTCGGGCCAAACGTTCCGGGTGATGCTCTTGATCGGGATACTTGGTTTCACGACCGCCTCGATTATGAACCAGTTGAACGGGTTTGCCGGTGTCGGTCATGACCTCGTCCATCTGCTTCAAGTGAGTAGCATCTTCCTCATCTCAGTCAGCTTCTTGTTCGATGAAGCTGCGGAAGACGTCCTCGCCCATGACTCCGTGTTCGATTACGTCATTTACAGTTCGGTCGTCATGTTGTTCATGCTCGCATCCGACCGTCTGCTCGGCACGTCCGTTCTAGACTCGATGATCGCGAACGCGGTCTTGCTGTTACTCATCCGACAGTTCGTCGTCGCCAAACAAAACGCCTTGATCAGTCAACGCTTACATACGGTCAATACGGATCTCGAAGTCGCGGTGACGACGAAAGCGCACGAACTTGAGATTCGGGAACAACAATATCGGTCACTGTTCGCCTATCATGCGGAGCCGATCTTCTTGTTCGACTTGCACGGGGAAGTTCTATCCGTCAACGAAGCCGGTAGTTCGGTGCTCGGACACGATGCCGAGATGTTGATCGGTTCTAACATTTTAGACATTATCGAACAGAAAGATCGCGCCGCCTATGCGACCGTGCTCCACGACCTAACGACAGGCCGTCCCGAGACACTCGAGGTCGATGTCATGACCGATGATGGGACGAAACGTGTCTGGCAATTGATGAACATCCCGATGATCATTGATGGTGAAGTCGAAGGAATTTACGCCATCGTCAAAGATGTCACGCAAATGATCGCGCAACAAGAACAAATCTTATACCAAGCGAACCATGACAGCTTGACGGGGTTACATAACCGCTACGCCCTGCAAGAACAGATTGAACGACTCATTGAAGATGGCCGACCGTTCACGCTCATGTTCTCCGACCTTGACGGATTCAAAGAGATCAATGACCAGTTCGGACATCATATGGGCGACCAGCTGTTGCAACATATCGGCAAGCGTCTGCGCAGTGCGCTGTTGCCGAACGAGTACGCCGGCCGCCTCGGCGGGGACGAGTTCATCGTCGTCGCTGAGCACGGTGATGACGAAATTCTCATTGAACGGCTCCGCCGTCTCGTCTATCGCCCTCCATACTTCATGGCCGGTACGCTCGTCGAGATTCACGCCTCGATTGGAATCGTTCGGTATCCCGAACACGGGTCGACGCTCAAACATCTGCTCTCAAACGCTGACCTCGCCATGTACAAGGCGAAAGAAAAAGGACGGGATGAGACGGTGCTGTTCGCCCCTGAACTACGCGAAGACAAGGAAGAGCGGAAACTGTTGATGGAAGGGCTCGATACCGCCCTTGAAAAAGGTGAGATTTCGTTATATCTCCAACCACAAGTCGATGCCTCGACGAAAGCAATCATCGGTGCCGAAGCGCTCATGCGCTGGAAGCGAGACGGCAAGTTCATCCCGCCGAGCGAGTTCATCCCGATCGCCGAGGAGACCGGGCATATCCAAGACCTCGGTCGCTGGATGATTCACGAGACGTTCCAACTTATGTATGCCTTTGAACAAGGCGAGATCGATCTGCCGAAACTGTCGGTCAACTTGTCGGTTCGCCAATTGTTCGATGAGCATTTGATCGAGTACTTGACGACATTGTTCGACCGATTCCCGATTGAGCCGAGCCGATTGAACTTCGAATTGACCGAGACGGTCGCGGCCCATCACTCCGAACGTGTCTTGAACCGTATCCTCGAACTAAAGGCACTCGGCATCAAGCTGTCCATCGACGACTTCGGGACGGGATATAGCTCACTCGCCTACCTCGTCCGGTACCCGATTGACGAGTTGAAGATCCCGCGTGAATTCACGATGCAACTCGAAGAGAACCGAGAGTATCAGACCGTCACCGCGACGATTGTCGCGATGGCCCGCCAACTTGGCATGGCGCTCGTCGCCGAAGGGGTCGAGACCGAATACCAAGAGACGTTTTTGCGTCGCATCGGGTGCGACTCGATGCAAGGCTATCGTTATGCCAAACCGATGCCGCTTGACGAGTTCGTCATCTTTTACATGAAACAACGACAATAACAAACGCCTCGGACCGATTCTCACTCGGTCCGAGGCGTTTTCGCGTTACTTCATCTCATAAACTTTCACTTCACCTGGTTTCAAATCAATCCAAAGATCCCAGTTGTCGTCGAAACTGTGTTCCGCATACGGCCACGAGTTCGGCGAGTACACCATCTCGGCGAAGCGGCTCGCGTTCCAGTTGCGACGGCGCACACCGTCGAGCGGGACCTTCCCTTGGAGCGGTTGCTGCATGTCCGTATTCGCGACGACGAGGAGCGTCTCGTTCGTGTCCGGACGCAACCAGGCGAGACCGATGAAGGGGGCGTCCATGTACGGCATCGTCAGCGGCTCGAAATGGCTCGGGTTGACGAGCACATCGAGCCATCGGCGACGAATGCCGGCCACTTGATGCATGAGTTCGATCATCTCGTTCCGTTCCGGGTGATCCCAATGGAACTGATAGGCGTCAAAGAACGCGAGCTTCCCGAAATAAGGGTCGGTCGGGAAGAGCTGATACGCTTCTTCCGGACGACAGTCGAGTCCGGTGTTCATCGGTTGTGTCTCGTACAGTTCGAGTCCCGAATTTGTCATCGGCACCCCATTCGGCATGAACCCGTTCAAGACGGTGAGCAATCGGCTCGCTTGACGGCCTCCGTCACGGGTCGCGATGCGACGCGTGTCCGCGGTCTCACCGGCAGCGAACACCGGAAGCGGCAAGAAACGAGAGTCATAAATGAACTGATGTGTGTCATGCGTATCAAACCGCGGCTCTTTATAGAATCCGTACCCGATGATCATGTTGTAGCCGGCATCACGCGCTGCCCAGGCCCCTACTTCGATCAACTCCTCGGCGATAAAGCTGAAGTTCGAGTCGAGCGCCCGTGGTTCCGTCAAAATCCGTTGTGCCAGATCGACCGGTAAGGCGTGGCCCATGTCGATTCGGGCACCATCAATCCCGTACTCCCGCTGATAATGCGGAATGATGTCAGCGAGCATCGCCCAGAGCGGTTCGTTGATTTGCTCACCGCGGAACTGGTTCGACTTAATCGAATCGAACAAAATGTATGGCGCCAAGTTCGCTTCGTTCACATAAGGCGCGGCCGCTGTCGGATGGTCGAGGAACAAACGGAAATACGTGACGTCCGACCACGGCGGTTGCGGGTCGTTGATGCAGTCAGAGAACGCCGGGGCGGTCGTCAACCCGAATTCGCGTTCGATGACGGCGAGCAAGTTTTCTTCCGGGTGCTCCGTCACATACGTCTTCACGTCTTCCCACTTCTTCGCATCGACGAGGTTCGGGGCCATCGAGAAGCGACGCAAGTGGTGCCACACGTCTTCTGATCCGTAAATCATCGGTAAAAATGCGTACTCCGGTTTCACGTTCTCCCCGATTCCTGGGACGTGAGGCGGATGATAGTGATCGAGCTCCGTCACCGGAATCCAATAAAACCATTCCGGGTTCTCGAGAATCAATCGGTTGTCCCGGGCACACGTTCGCGGGATCACGTCGATGACGACACGAATCCCGACCATGTGACATGCTTCGACGAAGGCGGCGAACTCTTCTTCGACCGTCAACCCATCTCCCGTGAGCGTCTCTTTTAACTCTTCATCGATTGCGAAGAAGTCTTGGACAGCGTACGGTGAGCCGAACTCCCCTTTTTTGTTCTTATGGCTATGTTGCGAAATCGGTAACAAGAATAACGTATCGATGCCCATGTACAACAAGTGCGGCAGCAGAGCGAGCGTCTTCACAAACGTCCCCGTGTCTTTCATCCCTTGTGAATTCTCCATCTCGACATAGCCGGAGCCATCATGGTCCCACGATGTCGACGTCCGGACTTGCATCGAGTAGACCGAAGCGCGTTTAATCCAATCGCCACCCGTCTGTAAGTGGCCGTCAGCTTTTGCGACAGACTGATGATAGTCCCGTCCGTCAACGTTATGCGGGAGGATGCCTTTCTCAATCGTTTCAATCAAGAAGTCGTACGGATTGACCCGTTCGACGCCGTCACGGACCGGTTCGGACGAAAATCGCATCCGATTCCATAAGGTTGGGATTTCATAGTGCAGGTCGGTCCGTTTTGTTTTTAAGACTTGATGTAACTTTTTTAACGACGAGTTCTCTGGCATAGTTATTCTCCTTATGATTGAAATCGTACCTCTTCACAATTGTAAACGATAACAGGGCACGGCTTCTTGTCTTTTTATACATTTACCCTTTTTTTCCTTTTCCAAAAAAATATTTTGTGCCGAATGAGACAAAATATTGTACGATGGTCATCAGAAGGGAGGGAATGATCATGTTTCAGCGCAAATGGCTCGCCCTTTTCGGTGCTTTGGCCGTCTTGCTCGTGCTCGTCATCGCCAGTTTCATCGTTCAGTTACGGAACACGAACGAACGGATTGAGGCGATACATGGAGAACGACTCGATTCGTATCAAGCGATCGAAGAGATCATGTATTACAATCTCGAGCGGGCCAACGCCATCCGTGGTCTTCTCGCCTACAACGACCGACGCTTCTTAGAGGCTTATTACAGCATGTCCCAACGAGCGAAAGAGTTGAAAGCTTCCATCGCCAGCGACCCGAACACACCGAGCTCACTTCTCGACTTGTTGTATCGCGACGGGATTTGGGAACAAGAAGCCGACCGAGTCCTCGTCATTTACGAAACTGGTGATATCGACGAAGCGACCGCCGTGGCCGAGACGATGACCGATCAACGTCAGACCATCCTCGAAGATCTGCGTTCACTTAAAAAGATGCAATACAATGACATCCGTAAGCAGTTGACAGCGACACAACGAGAAATCGACCTCGCTATCCAAGTGCTCTTATCGCTTTCGATTTTACTCGTCGCCACGTTCATCATCCTTTTGTTTTTAATGTTCAAACCACGAAAAAAGACCGATCATTAATGACCGGCCCTTACGCCTCAAGCCTGCTTGAGGCTTTTTTTCGTCCCACGGATCAAACGGGTCGCGTTCCCGATGGCGAGCAAGGCGACGCCGACGTCGGCGAAGACGGCCTCCCACATCGAGGCGATACCAAGGACGCCGAGAACGAGGAACAATGCTTTCATCCCAAACGCGAACGCGATATTTTGCCAAACAATCCGCTTCGTCCGTTTGCCGAGGTCGATGGCGGCAACGATGTCGCTCGGGGCGTCGTTCATGAGGACGACGTCTGCAGCTGTGACAGCCGCGTCACTGCCGATGCCCCCCATCACGAGTCCGACGTCGGCCCGCGCGAGTGCGGCCGCATCATTCAACCCGTCGCCGACGAAAGCGACTTTTCCGTGTCGAACCAATCGTTCGACCTCCTCGACTTTTTGATGGGGCAGGAGTTCGCTCTTCACGTCGTCAATCCCGAGATCTTGACCGACCTTGGCGGCGACCGCCGCCCGGTCCCCCGTCAACATGACGGTTCGATACCCGTGTCGCTTCAAGGAAGTGACCGCCTCGGTCGCGTCTTGCTTCACCGTGTCCATCAGCTCGATCCGCCCGAGCCATCGGTCGTTTTTCACTACGTGAACGTTCGTCCCGACTCTTGCCTCGGTCACTGCATGGCCTAGTTTCTCCATGTAGCGGGCACTGCCGACATAAATTCGATCCGTTCCGTCAAGCGCCATAAGGCCGTACCCCGGCTCTTCTCGCACATCAGAAAATGCCGTCGTCTCACCTGCTCGCGCCACAATCGCTACGGCGAGAGGGTGAGTCGAGGCGATCTCGACTCGGGCCGCGAGCTTTAATAACGCTTCTTCTGACATTTGTCCGTTCGTCTCGACTGCAGTCACGTCAAAACGTCCCGTCGTGAGCGTGCCAGTCTTATCGAACACAATCGTGTCGACTTCGGCGAGTGTGTCTAAATATTCTCCACCTTTCACCAAAATGCCTCGTCGTGAACCTGCACCGATGCCGCCGAAATACCCGAGCGGAATCGAGATGACGAGGGCGCAAGGACAGCTGATCACGAGAAAGATCAAGGCGCGATATACCCACTCTTCTAAATCACCGACGAAAAGTGGCGGTACGAACGCGACGACAGTTGCCAATCCGACAACAATCGGCGTATACACTTTAGCGAGACGCGTGATCATCTGCTCCGTCTTCGCTTTGTTCGCACTCGCCTGTTCAACGAGCGCAATCATTTTTTGCAGGCTCGAATCATTCGCCGGTCGCTCCACCTCGACCTCAAGGCGCCCATCGAGGTTCAACATCCCGGCGAGCACGGCATCCCCCGGACCAGTTTGGCGGGGAAGTGATTCTCCTGTAAGTGACGCCGTGTCGAGTGAACTCGCTCCTGTCACAATTCTCCCATCCATCGGCACGTGTTCCCCTGCCCGGACGACGATGATGGCACCGATCTCGACGTCTTCTGGTCGGTGCTCAATTTCTGATCCTTCAACGAGAACCCTTGCCTTCGTCGGTTTCATGTTCAACAGCGACTGGATGGAGTGGCGCGAAGCTCTCACGGCCCGACCTTGGACATACTCACCGAGTTGATAAAATAACATGACCGCTACCGCTTCCGGATATTCGGCAATCGCGAACGCACCGAGCGTCGCGACGGTCATGAGAAACTTTTCATCAAACCACTCGCGGGCCCAGATGTTACGCCCCGCCGTATACACCACGTCGTATCCGGCAATCACATAGGCGAGCACGTAAAAGAAGAGCGAGTCGGTAAACAAGCCGAGACCGAGCAAGACGAGAGCGATACCAAAGCGCCAAAGCAATCGGTCCGCTTTCGTGTCCGCGTCGTCTTTCCGGACGAAATGGGCACCCGGTTCGATCCGCTCCATCGTCGCCTCGATCGAACGAAGCATCGCTTCACGATCAGACGGCCCGACCCACTCGATCACCATTTGGCTCGTGGCAAAGTCGATGCGACACGACGTGACGCCGTCTTGCTCTGTGACGCGACGCTCGATCTTCGCTGCACAGTTCGTACAGGTGATCCCTTCGACCGGCAAGACATCTCGTTTTTCCATCGTATCCCTCCTCATTCAAACACTCGTTTGAATATATGATAACGTGCCCGCTCCCATATCGCAACACAAAAAAAGCGTCTCCCGCAACGCAGCGGTAGACACTCATGATTCGGTCGGTCGTTGTTCAGCACTATGGGCCATCGCAATCTCGACGAGACGACGGACATGGTCGTCATCGAGCGAATAGTAGACGACTTTCCCGTCTTTCCGATATTTGACGAGCCCTTGCTCAAGCAACGTCCGGAGGTGATGAGACGCCGTCGCATTCGAGTGACCGATGACGGCCGCCACGTCACAAACGCATAATTCCGCTTCAAGCGTCAACACGTACAGCACTTTCAAGCGTGTGGGATCGGCGAACGCTTTGAACAAACGGCTGACTCGAGTCGCATCCAATTCAACGAGAGACGCTTGTAAAACCGCCACGTCTTCGCTTTGAATCGCAATCGTTTCACATTGGGGTGCCTTCACCTGTCTCACCTCATTTCTCATTACGTATAGTTTATCAAACCTTTACCGGAAAATCTGTTATATATTATTATTGACTTTTTCACCTCTGTTATAATACAATCAATACAACGAATAACGAATCCATATATTTGAAGGAGGAGTCTCAACATGAACGAATGGGCAAGCCGACTCGAGTCGTCGGTTGAATTTTATCGCAAGTTACCGGATAAGACGTGTCAAGAATGCGGGAAACATATGGATGAACAGTGCGAATCATACGAGAATACATGCGCATCGTGCGCAGAAAAACTTCAAGTCACCGAATAAAGCAATCCCCTCGGAACAATTTTCCGAGGGGATTGCTTTTATCCAACATGGTAGCCGATATAGGCGGCAATCAAACCGAATACATAAGTCACTAATAAGTATAGGCCGAATCGAAGCCAATCTTTCGTCACGAACCGCATCACTTCGAGCTTGAACGTCGAGAACGTCGTGAACGACCCAAGGAATCCGACGCCGATCCCGAGTAGCAGTTGATGACTCACCTCAGCCGCATATAAGTATCCGAGGCAAAACGATCCCGTCACGTTCACGAACAGCGTCGCCCAAGGGAAGACCGACGTCGTCCACACTTTGACGAGCTGACCGATTCCAAAGCGGGCCATCGCCCCAAAAAAGGCACCGACCATCACTGTAACAATCACCATCACGCCTCCCCCTTTCGCTTCGCGAAACGAAGGAATCGTTTATTGCCCAATTTATACCCTAACCACGAACTCAGCAGACCGAGTACGATGCTCAGCGTCACATATGCGAGCGCCCCCGACAGGTTCCCTGTCTCGATCATCACGATCGTCTCGACGCTGAACGTCGAGAACGTCGTGAACGACCCAATAAATCCGGTACCGATCGCCGTGACGACCATCGGCGAGAGCCGTCCGGTCCGAAACAAGTAGTGGGTGAGCCAGCCGAGCATAAAACTTCCAATCAAGTTGACTGCAAGCGTCTCGAACGGGAACGTCCCGCCATAGAAATTATGGACCCCGACCCCGATTTCGTAACGTAAAAGCGCGCCGAACGCACCGGCTAGCCCGACATAAATATAGAGCATGCCTGTTTCCTCCCTAACGAAAACACCTGCCGGGCAATACATGCGGCAGGTGTCGGATTGCTTCTTAAATTATAACAAATCGTGTGCGGTTATGAAATAGGTGTCGGTGCGAACACAGCCGCAATCGCCTCGAACGCTTCGTCGAGCTCTTCTTTCGTGATGACAAGCGGAGGCGCGAGGCGGATGACCGTTTCGTGTGTCTCTTTACAAAGCAAGCCCCGCTCTTTGAGCGCCTCACAGTAAGGACGAGCGGCTTCCGTCAACTCGATACCGATGAACAGTCCGCGCCCGCGCACTTCTTGGATGAGCGGATTGTCGATCGACTTGATCCGGTCCATGAAGTATGTCCCAAGCTCGAGAGAGCGCTCAGGGAGCTTCTCTTCTTCGAGCACTTCGAGCGCCGCAATCGAGACGGCCGCTGCGAGCGGATTCCCGCCGAAAGTCGAACCGTGCGACCCTGGGTTGAACACGCTGAGTACGTCTTCATTGGCTGCCACGCAAGAAACCGGGAACACCCCGCCTCCGAGCGCTTTTCCAAGAATATACATGTCCGGTTCGACGTCTTCCCATTCGATGGCGAACCATTTCCCCGATCGTCCAAGACCCGATTGAATCTCATCGGCGACGAACAAGACGTTGTGCTCGCGGCATAATTCGCTCGCCCGTTTCAAATAGCCTGCCGGCGGAATGATGATGCCCGCCTCACCTTGGATCGGCTCGACGATGAACGCCGCCGTGTTTTCTGTGATGGCCGCTTCGAACGCGTCGATATCACCGTACGGCACGACTTTGAATCCAGGTAAGAGCGGTCCAAAGCCACGTTGATATTCTGCTTCCGTCGACATCGACACGGCCGCCATCGTGCGTCCGTGGAAGTTGCCCGAGCAGACGATGATCTCGGCTTGGCCTGGAATGTTCTTCACTTCATACGCCCAACGACGTGACGCCTTCACCGCCGTCTCGACCGCTTCGGCACCCGTATTCATCGGCAACACCATCTGTTTATTTGTAAGCGTTGCCACTTTTTTGTAGAAGCGACCGAGCTGATCGTTATAAAACGCGCGTGACGTCAACGTGATCTTATCCGCTTGTTCTTTTAGCGCTTGAATGATTTTCGGATGACAATGCCCCTGGTTGACAGCCGAATATGCACTCAACATATCCATGTAGCGATTCCCTTCAGGATCGGTGACCCAAATCCCTTTCGCCTCCGAGATCACGATTGGAAGTGGATGATAGTTGTGCGCCCCGAACTTCTCTGTCAATTCAATCACATCTTGTGTTTTTGACATTTGATTTCCCCCTTATTCTAAAAAGTCGATCTTACTCTTTCAGTATATGATGACCGTCTTTCTTTTGACAACGACGAACTTGACCATTCCTAGGGTTGGGAAAATAAGGTACACTGAATGTAGACTATGACTTATTCGACGTAGATTGGAGGAATTCGTGTGGCATCATTGCGTGACTTGCCGATTGACGCGTTCATCGACGCCTTGTCAATCCCATGCTGTTATATCGACCTCGACGGCGACGTCCTCTTATGGAACGGACATGCGACAACGCTGTTCGGATGGGAGCGTGCCGAGGTGCTCCACCAAGCACTGCCTGTCGTCGAACATTTAGAAAGCGCGCTCGAGACGTGGTCACCGCTACTCCTTCAATACCCGTTCTCGACGACGGCGATGACGCCGTTTCAACATAAAGACGGTTCGCTCGTCTATGCGACCGCCTACTTGCAATCGTTCTCCATCCACGACTTTAACGGCTATTTTCTCGCGTTCTTACCGAAAGGGTTCGGTCCGCTCATCAGCACCGAACAATTTAATCTATTACACCATTTCCAATCGATGATCGAGCAGTCGACGTACTATTTGTCGGCGAACGCAGAAGGGGTGATCCACGAGATCAACCCGATGCTATGTGAACTGATCGGTGCGCCGAACCATCGCTTCATCGGCCAAAACTGGTTTGAACTGATTCATCCGGTGTACAAACATAATCCGATCGCCGATACGGTGCGCCACGCCCTTGTATCCGACCGCATTTGGAACGGTGAAATGCCGATCTATTCGAAGCGGCATGCGACGAACGTCTGTTGGCTCAACTTGACGGTCGTTCCGATCTTGAGCGAGGACGGCGACGTTCTTCAGTATACGGCGTTCGGGTTTGACGTCTCTGACAAGAAGCGGCTCGAGCGTGAAGTCGAATACTTGGCGTACTACAACGACTTGACCGGTCTGTTGAATAAGAAAGGCTGGTTACGCGAATACAGAGACATCCTCCAATCGACCGATCAAACAGAAGGGCTTGTCCATATCGCTTTATTTGATATCGACCGGTTCAAAATTATTAACGAGTCGTTCGGCTCACGCGTCGGCAACGAGCTGTTGCTCCAAATCAAGGAACGGGCTGCCCGTTACTTACCTGAATCAAGTGTCATGTTCCATCCTTCCGGCGGTCTGTTCGGTGTCCTATTCTTAGAACAATCGAAAGAAGAAGTGTTCCAATTGCTTCGTCAATTGCAGTACGAGTTGCAGCGACCGTTCCGGATTTATCACCATTCGATCATGTTGTCGATTTCCATCGGCTGCGTCTTCTATCCGTCCGCGACGAACTCGTTAGAAGAACTGTACACTCGGGCGGAGAGCGCCCTGTTCAAAGGAAAACGGATCGGGGTCGGGACGATTCAATTCGTCACGAAAGACATGGATGACGCCTTCTCGCGGCAAATCCATATCGAGAAAGCATTGTATAAAGCGCTCGAAGAGAAACACTTTTATCTCGAGTACCAACCGAAATACGAGTTGAAGACGGACCGGCTCATCGGGTTCGAGGCGCTGCTTCGATGGCATCACGACGAGCTCGGTCAAATCCCGCCTTCGGAATTCATCCCGCTCGCCGAAGAGATGGCGCTCATCGTCCCGATCAACAACTGGGTCATCCTTGAGGCGGCAAAACAGTTGAAGGCGTGGCAACCGCTCGTCGATCAACCGCTGTCGATGGGGGTCAACATCTCGCCGAACCAGTTCCGGAGTGAGAGTTTCATCAATACGTTGCGAAATATTAAACAGCAGCTCAATTTAAATCCGAGCGACGTGATCCTCGAGATCACGGAAAGTCTTGTCATGCAACAGACAGAAGAAATCATCGCCCGGATGAATCAAATCAAGCGTCTCGATTATCGTTTATCGATTGACGACTTCGGCACAGGATTCTCGTCACTTCAATATTTGAAGTCGTTCCCTGTCGACGAGCTGAAGATTGATAAAGTCTTTTTAGATGACTGGCTCACATCGAAGTCGCACTTGCTCAACGTCATCGTCCATCTCGGGAAGAGCTTGAACCTCCACGTCGTCGCCGAAGGTGTCGAGGACCAGGAGATGCTCGACCACTTAAAAACGACCGACTGCGACTCGTTCCAAGGCTTTTTATACGCCAAACCGATGTCGCCGCATCGAATCGTCCATATGCTCACGAATCAAGTCGATAACAAAAAGCACTGACCTCGCGGGTCAGTGCTTTTTCGTTATAGTGTGATCGATGCCGTCACGAGTCCGTATACTCCGTACGTCGCCGCGAGCAAAATCAGCACCGCGATCGCATATTGAAGCCGACTGAGAAACGGCCGTCCTTGCTCCCGCTCGGCTAGCATGAACACGAAAATGCCTGGCGCATATAAAATCATCGCAATGAGCATGTATTCAAGCCCTGAAGCGTATAATAACCATCCGGCGTACATAGAAGCGATGCTAGACACCACGAGCATCCTCCGCGAGTTCGTCCGTCTCGCCTCTTTTAAACCGAATAAGGCCGAGAAGAAATACGGGACGAGCGCCGCGATCCCGGCGATGCTCGAGAGGACCAGATACGTCTGCTCCGAGAACAAGGCGATGACCGTGACGACTTGTGTGAAAGCTTGTGTGACGAACAGCGCGTTCACCGGCGTCTCATTTTCATTTAACCGGTTGAATAGACGCGGAAAGACGCCGTCCCGGCTCGCCACGTAGGAAATCTCCGTCGCCAAAATCGTCCAGCCGAGGAGCGCGCCGGCGAGTGAGACGAGTAGCCCGATATTGATGAGCGTCGCCCCGACCGGTCCGACGACCGCCTCCAACACGTATGCCATCGAGGGTTCCGGCAACGCGGCGAGCTGCGCTTGTGTCATGACCCCGAACGAGAAGATCGAAATCATCATATAGATGAGAAGCGTCCCGACAAGCCCGATGACCGTCGCCCGTCCGACGTCCCGTTTGTTACGGGCGCGGGATGATAAGACGACCGCCCCTTCAATCCCGACGAACGCCCATAACGTGACGAGCATCGTCGATTTGACTTGCGGGAACACGTGCGACCAATCAAATCCGTCCTCGCCCCAAAAATCAATTTGGAACGTCTCGATGCGAAACGCGAACAAGATGAGGATAATAAACAAGAAAATCGGCACGAGTTTCGCAATCGTCGTGACGATATTGAGAAGCGCCGCTTCTTTCATCCCTCTCGAAATCAACCAAAACAATCCCCAGATGAGGAGAGCGCTCATGAGCAACCGAAACGTCCGGTGCTCAGCCGAGAAAATCGGAAAGAAGTAACTGAGTGTGCTAAAGATGAGCGTAATATTCGCCACCGTGCCGATCCAGGCCGACATCCAATAGCCCCAACCGCTGTTGAAACCGACGAACGTACCAAACCCTTCCTTGGCATACGCATAGATGCCGCCCTCTAACTCCGGACGAGAGTCCGCCAAATATTGAAACACGAACGCGAGCATGATCATGCCGACGCCCGTGATACCCCAACCGATCAAGACGGAACCGACGCCGGCACCCTGTGCCATCGCTCCCGGTAAATTGAACGCCCCGCCGCCGATCATCGTTCCGACGACCATCGCCGCGAGACCAAAAAAGCCGATTCCGGCTGCCTCTGACTTCATGAATAAACCCTCCGAACTCCGTTGACGTCTGACGAATAACTATACATAAATAACGTATATTCATTCGATGATTTTTTCATTCTACTCAATTCAAGCTTAGTTTGATAGGTATTTCACTAATGTTTATATTTTCGAATAATTACAAAAAATAAATTGCGTATTCATTTCATTTGTAGTTTAATGACATTATATTCGAAATAATCAGAATTTTCGGGAGGTATGACAATGCGTAACAAGAAATGGTTAGCTTTATCAGGAGTCGCTTTGCTCGCAACGGCAGCATGTGGCGGGAACGAGGACTCGTCAAGCTCTTCTGACGGATCTTCATCGAGTGATGCGAAAAAAGAAGTCACGTTCGTATCGGCAACCGATTTGCCGCAACTTGACCCGACACTCACGACAGATTCGACATCCATCATCGTGACGAACAACGTCTTCGAGGGACTATATCGTCTAGATGAAAACAACCAACCGACACCAGGAATCGCAGAAGACGTCGAAGTCTCGGAAGATGGCCTTACATACACGTTCAAATTACGTGACGCCAACTGGTCGGACGGCTCACCCATCACAGCTGAAGACTTCGTCTATTCATGGAAGCGCGCATTGAACCCAGAGACGGGCGCTGAATACGCGTACATCCTTCAAGACTTGAAGAACGCCAACAGCATCCTCGCGGGTGAGGCTGCTCTCGACGATCTCGGTGTCAAAGCCGTCGATGAGAAGACGCTTGAAGTTCAACTTGAAGCGCCGGCTCCTTACTTCCTCGGATTGACTGGATTCCCGACGTACATGCCACAAAAACAAGAATTCGTCGAAGAGCAAGGCGAAGCATTCGCGAGCACAGTCGACAAGACGCTCTACAACGGTCCTTACGTACTCGATAGCTGGCAAGACAACACGGGCTGGGTCTACAAGAAAAACCCGGAATATTGGGATGCCGACAACGTCAAGATGGAGACAATCAACGTCAAAGTCGTCAAGGACGTCTCGACAGGCGTCAACTTGTTCGAGTCTGGCGAAGCGGACTACACGCTCCTCTCGTCTGAGTTTGTCCCTCAGTTCCAAGACAGCGAAGAGTTCAAGACGCGTGCCGATGCCCGCATCAACTTCCTTCGCTTCAACCAAAAGAACGAGGCACTCCAAAACGTCAATATCCGCGAAGCGCTCGCGAAAGGCTTCGACAAACAAGGCGTTACGGACGTCATCTTGACAGACGGCTCGCAACCGGCAAACTTCATCGTCGCCAAAGACTTCACGTACACGTCTGACGGTGCCGATTTCCGTGAGAAATATCCAGACCTCCTCAGCTACAACGTAGACGAAGCGAAAGCGGCGTGGGAGAAAGGATTGTCTGAACTCGGCGTCGAGACGATCGAACTTGAGTTCCTCTCACGTGACGAAGAAGCGTTCAAAAAAGTAAACGAGTTCATCAAAGGCGAGCTCGAGAAGAACTTGCCAGGACTCACGCTCAACATTAAACAACAACCGTTCAAAAACTTCCTTGAACTCGAAGGCGCAGGCGACTATGATGTCTCAGCTGCCGGCTGGGGTCCTGACTATCAAGATCCGATGACATATCTCGACATGTGGGTAACGGACGGTCCGTTCAACCGGATGGCCTACTCGAACGATGAGTACGATCAACTCGTCCAATCTGCCAAGAAAGAAGCCGATGAGATGAAGCGTTGGGAGACGATGCAAGAAGCGGAACGCGTCTTGCTTGAAGAAGACTTCGCCATCGCACCGATCTACCAAAAAGGTGAGGCATACCTCGAGCGTACGAACATCGAGAACATGTACCGCCACCCGTTCGGAGCTGACGCAAGCTTCAAATGGTTGGACGTCAACTAATCGACAACCCCTTCCGCATTCTCGCGGAAGGGGTTGTTTGTCGTTCTATGGTCTTCGAGCCGGGAGCGGATCCGATGACAAAGAAACAGGCATGCCCTCGAGTGAGGCACGCCTGTTTTGAGTAATTATGCTTCGCGTTCGGCTCGGATTTCCGCCGGTACACGACCTCGTTTCGAGATGATTTGCGCGATGAAGAGCAAGACGATGAACGTCGCTGCTGCCGCGAAGAAACCAATCCACATCGACGTCGTGATACCGAGTACCAAGTATCCGACCGCTGAGACTCCAGCCGCGATCGAAGCGTACGGAAGCTGCGTCAAGACGTGATCGATGTGGTGCGATCCGGCACCAGTCGAACTGAGGATCGTCGTATCCGAAATCGGTGAGCAGTGGTCACCGAAGACGGCACCTGCGAGCACGGCCGCGAGCGTCGGAAGCAACAGCTCCGGCTCGACCGCCATAATCAAATCGGCTCCAATCGGAAGCATGAGACCGAACGTCCCCCAGCTCGTCCCTGTCGAGAACGCCATGAGTCCAGCGATCGCGAACAAGATGAGCGGCAAGTAAGACGCCGCGATCCGATCCGTGACGAAGCTCGCCAAGTAATCACCTGTTCTCATATCGCCGATGACCGCGATGATCGTCCAAGCGAACAACAAGATGAGCACTGCCGGCCACATGGCACGGATCCCGGCCCAAGCGGCGCGACCGTAGTCACCAGACGGGATTTTGCGTCCGATGAGCAACAAGAAAGCAGAGATCAAACTGATGACGGCACCGGCAACGAGTGAACGTGTGACATCTGTTGCCTCGAAGGCGCCGAGGAGCGAGAACGCTTGTCCGTCAGCCGCGAGCGCTTGTCCGCCCGTGTACAGCATCGCCGAGACGGTCGCGACGATCAACACGATGATCGGAACGATCAAGTCACGGACTTTCCCGCCATCATGCTCTTTAATATCTTCGCTCATCCCCATCGGCGCGCCTTTCGACACGTCGTACAGCTCACCTTTAAGGGCGCGAAGCTCATGCGTACGCATCGGTCCGATAGCGAGCCCAGTGAAAGCGACATATCCTGTCAACAGAAGCGCAAAGATGGCATAGAAGTTCATCGGGATCATTTGGATGAACGCCGACAATGACGAATAGCTGTCAATCGAGTACTTCGCTAAAATACCGGCGATGATGGCAATGATGTAGGCCCCCCAGCTCGAGAGCGGGCTGATGACACAGACCGGTGCGGCCGTCGAGTCAATCGTATAGGCGAGTTTCGCTCGTGAGACTTTTTTCCGGTCCGTGAGCGGACGGCTAATGTTACCGACTGCGAGGCTGTTGAAGTAGTCATCGATGAATATCAAAATCCCAAGCCCGAACGAGACGAGGCGAGCGCCGCGTGCCGTCTTGACGTTAGCAGCCGCCCATTCACCGAACGCACGAGCTCCGCCCGACGTCTGAATGATCGATGACAAAATACCGAGTAAGAGCAAGAACGCGATCAAAAGAACGTTCCATTCGTTCAATTCGCCGTCAGACCAGAACAAGGCGATGACGTTCGACCATAAGTATGAAATCGAGTCGATCGGGTTGAAACTATGCAAGAGCAACACCCCTGCGATAATCCCGACGCCGAGTGACGGGATGACTTTCCGTGTTGTGATGGCCATAATGATGGCGAGCAATGCCGGTACGAGTGACAGTACCGATGTTGAATAATCTACCATGCTGTTTTCCTCCTCTTCTGTTTGAGATGAGGCCCCCCAATGCTTAAAAAAACGCAAAGCGAGGGCATCGGCAACAAAGCCGACACCCTCGCTGGATGTTCCGTCTTTCTTAGCCGACTTGGAGCGCTCCATACGTAAATATGTATGGCAGTCTGACGGGTGTTTCCCGTCAGCCCAGCATGAAGTCACGGACATGACTTCACACTTCGGCGATCTTGCCTTTCTGTAGTCTTCACCGTTGTCATCCTCGGACTACTTACTCATCAGCATCGCACCTCTACCTCATCGATAGCACGAATATTCATTTAAAAGTTACGTCTAAATTATCATAAGTGACCGTCACATATCAACAATTATTTTTCCTCGCGGACGATTTGTTTCAAGACAGCGAGTGCCTCTTTGTCGTCCGACTCGACCGCTTTAAAGAAATCACTGAAGAAATGATACAGCACGAACCGTTCGGCGTGCGATGACGTGTGGTCTTTGATCGTCAATAGGATGAGTCGGCGCAAACGGCGTTTCGTCCGCGTCTCGTCAGGCAATTCTTCACATCGGTCTTGGAAGGCACGATATACAGAATTGATCAAATCCTCATGTTCATCATACGACCGGTTGTAAGCAACTTGTTCCATCTGTTATATCCCCCCTTTCAAATTGTACCGATGAAACTTGTTGTAACTATACCAACTTACCGGTGACCGTTCAATCGTTTCGGGCCGGTCTTAACAAAAATCATACGTTAGACCGACTCACGCTTCGATAAATGAGAACGTCGTCACATCAAACAGTCCCATATCCGTCAACTTCAAGTCTGGAATGACAGGAAGTGCGAGGAACGACATCGTCAAATACGGGTTGAAGTGACGATACGCCCCGACGACGTCGAGGGCGTCGTTCAATTGCTCGAGGACTTCTGCGACTTCTCTATACGGACGTTTCGTCATGAGTCCGCCGATCTCGAGCGGCAAGACGGCGAGAACTTTCCCTTCTGAGACCGCGACGACGCCGCCACCGACTTTCTCGAGCGTCTCGGCTGCGAGTAGCATGTCTTCCGGGCTGACGCCCGCGACGACGAGGTTGTGGCTGTCATGCGCCACCGTCGCGGCGAGCGCTCCTCGTTTCAACCCAAAGCCGGTCACTGGTGCAAGTGCCATATGTCCCGTCCCATGGTGCCGTTCGATGACCGCGAGCGTCGCGATGTCCTGGGCGATGTCCGCGCCAGATTCGTCTGGGGTGAAGACGAGCCGTTCCCGCTTCGTCAACAGACTGTTCGGCAACACTTGAATCACGTCGACGGCCTCTTCCTTGACCGGCAAACGGAACGAATCCGCGGTCAAGGCTGGAAGTTTAAGTTCCCCTTTCATCGGTTTCGGCACTTCGATCCCTGTGGCTTCGAACGTGGCGTTTCCTTCTTCAACTACAAGTTCGCCGTTCACGTAAACTGTTTCGATTTTAACCGATTGGACGTCTGACAAGATGACGAAGTTCGCTCGCTTGCCTGGTGCGATGGCACCCACATCTTTCAATCCATACGCTTCGGCCGCGTGAAGACTGGCAATCGCGTATGCCGTCTCCGGTTTGACCCCTTGCTTGATGGCCATACGAATGTTGTAGTCAATCCCGCCTTCTGCGACGAGGTCATCTAAGTGCTTGTCATCCGTACAGAACAAGAAGCGATGCGCGTTGCTCTCGGTGATGGCCCGACTCACTTGTTCAACGTTTCGCGCCACCGACCCTTCTCGGATTTGAACGTAAAAGCCGCGACGGACTCGCTCGAGCGCCTCTTCCGCTGTCGTGCATTCGTGGTCTGTCATGATGCCCGCTGTGCGGTACACGTTCAACTGGTCCGGACCAAGCCCAGAGGCGTGCCCGTCCACGACTTTTCCGGCATGCTCGGTTTGGGCGATTTTCTGAAGCATATCTTCACTGCCGGCCTCAACGGACGGATAATCCATCACTTCTCCAAGACCGTGTACGCCCGGGTCGCCTAAAAACGGTGCCAAATCCTCCGCATATAGTTTTGCCCCGGCGTGTTCAAACGGTGTCGCCGGCACGCAGCTCGGTAGCATCATCCGGACGTCGAGCGGGAGCCCTTTCGCGTCGGCGAGCATATATTCAATACCGAGTGCCCCGTTCACGTTCGCGATCTCATGCGGATCGGCGATGACCGTCGCCACACCGAGCGGAAGGACGGCTTTCGCGAACTCGTGCGGCGGAACCATCGACGACTCGATATGGACGTGTGAATCGATGAACGTCGGCGCGAGCGTCCACGACGGGTCATGGTATTCCGTCTCCCCTTCGTAGCCTTCCCCGATGGCCACAATGTATCCTGCGTCGATGGCCACATCGGCGCGAATCGTCTCCCGACTATACACGTCGATGACCGCCACATCTTTAAAGACGACCGCTGCTTTCTTTTTCTTGGCGGCGATGTCAATCAAATGTTGTTTTTCCATCTGTGTGTCTCCTCTTTTCAACGTATTTTATCTATCTTAACAAGAAAAATCTTTTCGGCGCAATTTCTTTTTGAAGTTGTGCGACAATAAGAGCATATCTGTTTGAAAGGGGTTACACATATGCAATATCAATTAGGCGAACTCATACCAAAAGTCGACGAGACGGTGTTCATCGCTCCAGGGGCCCATGTCATCGGAGACGTCACAATCGGCGAGCATTCTGGGGTCTGGTTCAATACGGTCATCCGCGGAGATGAAGGGCCGATTCAAATCGGTTCGTATGTCAACATTCAGGACGGGTCGATGGTCCACCAATACGAAGGATCACCGACAATCATCCATGATCGCGTCTCGATCGGACATATGGCGATGATTCATGGTTGTGAGATTGAAGAAGGCTGTCTGATCGGGATGCATGCGACCGTGCTCGATGGGGCGAAGGTCGGGAAAGGGTCGTTCGTCGCCGCCGGCGCGCTCGTCACGCCGAACATGCAAATTCCAGAAGGGGTCATGGTCATGGGTGTCCCGGCCAAAGTCGTCCGTCCGCTGAATGACGAAGATCGTTTCATCATGGAACGGACCGTCAACAAGTACGCCAAACGGGCAGAACAATACCGCAAGACGTGTAAAGTACTCGCCGCCACAGAAAGTTTGTGAAAGCGTTTACAAGATTCATAAATTGTTAACGATTATCCCGATTTTTCTTCATGTTTCCCTTGTATACTGAGGATGTAGTCAAGCCGACGTGTCGAAAGGGGCCAATTGTATGCATCTCAACCACGCGCAATTCATGTTAGACTTGTACGCTTCGTCCATCAACCCAAGCTATTGCCTTCATGTCGAGGATTCGTTCGACGATACGCTACAAGGCGCACATCGAGAGGTTTGGGAACGGATACAATCGGATAATAGTATAGAGGAAGAAATCAAAACCGGGGGAACGTGATCATAATGATTCCAACTAATGTCATTCAAGACTGGCTCGCAAATAAATTAAAAAAATAACTCGCATACATCAAAAGCTCGAGCGTAGACACTTGTCCTCGCTCGAGCTTTTATTTATTCAAAAATTGTGAGGCAGCTGTCAATCGACTGACGACGTTTTGTCGGCGGCACGTCCTCGAATCGCCCGAGTTGGAGTAGCCCGACGAACGTCTCCCCTTCCGCCCCGATCATGTCTTGCAGGCGAGCGTCTTCAAAGATACCGCCCGTCCGCCAGACGAGACCGATGTCTCGCTCACTACAAAGCAGATGGAAGTTTTGGATGAACGTCGCGGTCGCGAGCAACGCATCTTTCTTGTCTTTCTCCGTCTCGAACGGCTTTGTCGTCACGTAGATGCAGGCAGCGGCATTCCGAATCCGCCCGGCAATCTTTTCCCGCTTCGCCTCAGCACCGTCGGCAAAAGCCGGTTCGAGCGCGTCTAACAACACGTCTTTCCCGTCCCCGTTGAACAAGTAGACGTTCCATGGTTCGACTTTGTTATGAAACGGCGCTTGATGGGCCGATGTCAATAGTTCATACAACTCGGCCGTGTCGAGCGCACCTTCCGTGAACATGCGAATCGTCCGCCGCGATTCGATCAACTGTTGTCCTGCCGTCTTTTCTATCATGTCAATTCCCCCTCTACTATCTGTTTCATCATAATTAAAAATCGTTCTCACGTGTAGCGATTTGACTGAAATTGAAGGGAACCTGATGGCGACTTACCTAGTATATAGTAGTGAATCGCTTTCCCGTTCTATTGGTTGAAGCACCTGTCATGTTCGAAGAGGAAACAGATAAGGAGAGGATCATCATGACCGCACGTTTCAAATCATTGCTATTGTGTACGCTCTCGCTCGTCATCTTCACAACAGCATGTCAGTCCGCGGCATCGCCACACGAAACAATTCAAATGAAAAGTGAAGAAGAACAGCGCCAAATCGTAGACAATTTCACGTTCGACGACTATAAGAAACTGTTTGATGACGTGATCATCGAAGCAAACCAGTTCGACGTCGAGGAGCCGTTACGGAAGTGGGTCATTCGGACGTTGGCAGAAGAGAAGCTGTACTATGAAACCGACTTAACAGACGCGCAAGTCATCGCACTCTCGACTGAAGCGATGGAACAAGATGTTTCATGGAAGACGGTCGCAAGAGAGACGTACAACATTCACGTAACCGAAGACGAGATTGACCGTTTCATTCAACAAGGACCGGACCAAAGTGATTTGCCGATTCATCTCGCCTACGCGAGCGCCCTTGGTTTATCCCTTCAAGAGTTGAATCATCGGTTTGACCGAGACCTTTATGAAAAGAATACGATTTGGTTACGTCTAATCCCGGTGTTAGAAAAGAAATACGGTACGACGGACAACAACAAACTTGTGGAACGATATGAAGCAGAAGTCAACGCACAACTCGATTAACCTGCCAACTAACGGTTCACCCGAAAAAGGGATTCAGTCATGCGACTGAATCCCTTTTCTTTATTCGCCTACACCATTATGTCGATTGACCGACCACTTCACAAGCGACCAAGTCTTCGAGCGTCTGTCTGCGAACGACGAGACGATGTGTCCCGTCTTTCACGAAGACGACGGCCGGACGAAGCATTTGGTTGTAGTTGCTCGCCATCGAGAAGTTATACGCCCCCGTCGCTTTGACGAGAAGCAGATCGCCCGCCTCGACCGGCGGGATGAGTGAACGGTTCGCGATGATGTCCCCCGACTCACAGCACGCCCCGACGATTTTCGCTTCGAGCGTCTTTTCTTCATTCATCCGTGTCGCTGCGATGACGTCGTACTCGGCGTCATAGAGGGCAGGACGAATGTTGTCCGTCATCCCGCCATCGACCGAGACATACGTGCGGACACCGCTCACTTCCTTCACCGTACCGACCTCATAAAGCGTCGCCCCGGCGTTCGCGACGAGCCAACGTCCCGGCTCGATCCCGATTTTCGGGAGCGGCAATCCGAAGCGGTTCACTTCCGCGATGAGCGTATCCATCACTTGCGTCATCGTGTCGGCAAAGTCGAGCGGATCGTCCGACTCGAGATAGGCGACGCCAAAGCCGCCCCCGATGTTCAAGACGTCGGCTGTGAAGCCTGTCTGTTGACGAATCGTCTCGATGAAGTTGACCATCGTCTTGACCGTATTGATGAACAGCGTCGGCTCTTGAATCTGTGACCCGACGTGGCAATGGATACCTTGTAAGCGGAGTCGTTCCGCCGCAAGTGTCGCCCGGACCGCTTCGAGATATGTCTCGTCATGCGTCGGGAAACCGAACTTCGTATCGACCCCACCCGTCTGAATCGCTTCATGGGCGCCTCCGACAACTTGTGGAACGATGCGGAGCAAGACATCGACGTCGACGTCATGTTCGACGGCGAGGCCGGATAACAGCCCGATTTCACGCATGTTGTCGATCGTGAAATGAGTGATTCCGTTCTCAAGGGCGAACGCGATGTCTTGGACCGTCTTGTTCGACCCGTGGACGTGAATCCGGTCGGCCGGTACACCGGCGTGCAAGGCGACGAACATCTCGCCGCGCGAGACGACATCGATACTGAGACCGGACGCCATGACTTTCTCATAGACGGCCGCGACCGACATCGCTTTCGACGCGTAGAGCGCGTACGTGTTCGGATACTTGTCTAAAAAGGCGCTCCGGACGAGGCCGAGACGGCTCTCGAGCTCCGGCTCGCTCATGATATAGAGCGGCGTCCCATACGTCGCTTGAAGTTCACGGACGGACACGCCCTCGATCATACAAACTGATTGGTTGGTGGTGTACATACATTTCCTCCTTCGAAGCGATGCGGGACACGCCATGAGCGTGCGCATAGTTGTTCTGAATTGTTGGCGTGACCGGTACGCGTCACGTCATCAATTTTTGTCGTGTTGCCATATAACTCGACCACGTCCCCGACTTGAACGGTCTCATCGACGCGGAGGAAGCTGTGGCTCATGAAAATGTTACTGATGAACGGGAACGCCCGATCGTTAATATGGGCCGGCAAATGCCGCCGTGCGCGCATCAAGCCATCGCCGTAACCGACTGACAGGACAGCGATCCGTTCTTGCGCCGGTGCCGTATAACCTGTGCCGTAACCGACGTGAGCGCCCGCTTCGATCTGATGCACCGCGATGACTTCTGTCTCCCAACGGAACGCCGGGACGAGCCATTCGACCGGTTCGACCGACGAATAGCCGTACAAAAAGATCCCGACCCGCACGTGCGTGCAATGCGCAAGACGAGCGTCCGCTTGTAGCGTCGCCGCGCTGTTCGCCGCATGCACGACTTCGAACGCATGCCGCTCGATGAGCCGCGTCGACCAGTCGGCGAACCGCTCCACTTGGATACTATGCTCGATTTCCGCGTTATCGGCATCGGCGAGCGGGAAGTGCGTGCATAACCCGACGAGGTCGAGTCCTTCATCTTGGCAAAATGCGACGATGGCAAGTGCCTCCTCGAACGTCTTGGCACCAAAACGGTTCATGCCGACATCTAATTTCAAATGGAGCCGGACCCCGTCCAATTGACTGCGCTGAGCGACTAACCAATCGTACGATCCGATGGCGACATCGAGTTTCTGTTCTTGGACATCTTGCCATTCATAAACAGGGTTCATGACGAGGACGCGGGCGTCCGGCGCATACGTCCGAACTTCCCTCGCCTCTTCAAGCGTCGTCACCATGAAGTGACGCACCCCTTCTTCGTACAGTGTCGTCACAACTGGCTCCATCCCTAAGTTATAGGCGTTGTTTTTCACGACGGCGAACACCGGGCGGCCGAGCGTCTCGATCCGACGTTTGTTCTCACGAATCGCGTTTAGGTCAATTGTGACTCCCATACAAAAACTCCTTTATTCTTTGACTGCTGCTTTGACGAATGTGATCCAATCGCGATGGTTTTCGATTTTCCCGGTCACGGCTTCACGGTAACGTGTGAGCATGTTCGTTGCGACCGTCTGAACCCCACCGCCGATCGAGATGTTGTCGACTTCGATGACACTTGTCACTTCAGCCGCCGTACCCGTCAAGAAGATTTCATCTGCTACATATAGTTCGTCACGACCGATGTGGCGTTCGATCACGTCAAACCCGTCTTCACGGGCAAGTTCGATCACCGTTTGACGCGTGATGCCGTCGAGCACCGAACAGTCGAGTGACGGTGTGAAGATTTTTTTACCTTTGACGAGGAAGATGTTGGCGACGCTCGCCTCGCTGACGTTTCCGTTCATGTCGAGGGCGATCGCTTCATCGTATCCGTCGCGCACCGCTTCGCCTTTAAGCAACTGCGAGTTCATATAGTTTGCTGCCGCTTTCGCCTGCATCGGCATCATCGTCGAAGAGACGCGGCGATATGACGCGACTTTCGCCCGGATACCGACCGTTTTGCTGAAATATTCACCGAGCGGCCAGCATGAGATGGCGACGTGTACTTTTGTTTCCGCAGTCGGCATGAGTGCCTGCCAAGGTGTGCCGAGGAAAACGAATGGACGGATGTAACAAGCTTCAAACCCGTTGCGTTCAATCAATTCGATTGTCGCTTGCTCGAGCTCGTCGACCGTGTACGGCAAATCTACGTGATAGTAGGCGCATGAGCGTACGAGGCGCTCCAAATGTTCGCGGAGACGGAAGATGGCCGGACCTTCCTCTGTGTGATAGGCTCGGATTCCTTCGAAGAACCCGCTCCCGTAATGAATCGCGTGCGTCATGATGCTCGTATTCGCATCCGTCGGCTCGATCCAAGCCCCGTCTTTCCACATCCATTGTCCATACTGTTCCATAGTTCAACTCTCCCATTCATTTTTGATATTTTCTGTCTATTATACGTTAGAGAGAGCGTAAGTCATCAACAAGTTGTGTTTTTTCTGCAGTTTTTTCATCTTTTTGCTTAATGATGCGGGCCGGTGTACCAGCAACGACGACGCCAGGCGGTACGTCTTGTGTGACGACACTTCCTGCCGCGACGACTGCGTTTTCTCCGACACGGACGCCTTCCAAGATGACGGCGTTCGCACCGATCATGACACCGTCTTCGATGATGACCGGATCTTTTGAAGGTGGCTCAAGGACACCTGCGACAACCGCGCCGGCTCCGAGGTGGACGTTTTTCCCGAGTGTTCCGCGGGCGCCGATGACAGCGTTCATGTCGACCATCGATCCGTCACCGATGACGGCTCCGATGTTGATGACCGCCCCCATCATGACGACGGCGTTGTTCCCGATTTGGACGTGGTCCCGGATGAACGAGCCTGGCTCGATCCGTGCGTTCAATTTCGTCGTGTCGAGCATCGGCACGGCACTGTTGCGACGATCAAACTCGACGTGTGAGTCCGTGATGACCGCTGCGTTCGCTTCTAGGAATGCGGCGGCACGTTCTGCTGTCGTCAAGAACAGTTTCGACTCGTCTGATCCGAACGCTTTCGCGTCCTCGATTGTGAGACCGGCCAATTGGCCGTTGACGTATAGTTTGACTGGCGTTTCTTTCTTGGCATCTTTAATGTATTGCGCGATTTCATAAGCGTTTGTGAGTAACATGAGTAGCCTCCTCGTATAGGTTCGTTAAATTGTATAATCCGGCCGGGCGGTCGAGAATCGTCGCCGCCGCGGCGAGCGCCCCGTTCGCGAACACGCGTTTCGACAGGGCCGTGTGTTTCAGTTCCAGCATTTCATCGTCCCCGGCAAAGAGGACGGTGTGTTCACCGAAAATCGTGCCGCCACGCACCGAGTGCATGCCGAGCTCGTTCGCTTCACGGGCTTCACGGCGTGGCGTCCGGTCATATACCGGTGTGACGTCACGTTTCGCCTCGATGGCTCGGGCGAGCAACTCCGCTGTCCCGCTTGGCGCGTCGACTTTCTTACGATGATGCGCTTCGATCACTTCGATGTCATAACCGAGCGTGAGCGGTACGAGCTGGTCGAGCAATTGTTTCAACAGTGCGATCCCGTAAGACGTGTTATACGACTGGAAGATCGGGATCTCGTTTGACGCTTCCTCGATTTTCGCGAGTTCTGCTTCCGAAAAGCCGGTCGTCGCGATGACGAGCGGGACTTGCTTCGCTTTTCCGTAGGCGAGCACATCATCTAAGAGCGCCGGGTTCGAGAAGTCGATGACGACATCGATGTCCGCCTCGACTTCTTTCAGCGACGTCGGATGCTCCCCGCCCGCCGGTGAGACGATAGCCGCGACGTTCAAATTTTGCGTGTGGGCGACTTCTTCCACGATTTGCCCCATCGCCCCGTAGCCATGAATGAGTAAGTTCACTGTCTCACCTCATTGAATTGCTCCATTGCTGACAAGAGCCGGGCCTCGGCCGTCGCGCTCATCGGAACGAGCGGAAGGCGTGGTGCGCCGAACTCGAATCCGCGTGCGTTCAATGCGGCCTTGACTGGGATCGGATTCACTTCGGCGAACAGCTCATCGATGACCGGCAACAAACGGATTTGCCACTTGCGCGCCGTCTCTAAATCTCCGGCGAGAAGTGCCTCGGCGAGTGCGACCGTCGCACCAGGATAAACGTTTGATAATACCGAGACGACGCCTTGGGCTCCCCAAGCCATGTACGGTAAGATTTGATCATCGTTCCCGCAATAGACTGGGAACCCTTCCGGTAAGTGGGCCATCATTTGAGCCATCACCGAGATGTCCCCGCTCGCTTCTTTCAAAGCTGCGATGCGTGGATGGTCGGCAAGTTCTCCGACCGTCGCCGGTTCGAGCGCGACTCCGGTGCGTGACGGCACGTTATAGAGCATGAGCGGAATCGGTGAAGCGTCGGCGATCGCTGTGAAGTGTGCGATGAGGCCGGCTTGCGTCGACTTATTGTAATACGGTGTGACGACCATCGCCATCTCGGCACCGAGCTCTGCGGCGCGCTTCGTCTTCTCGATGCTTAGCGCCGTATTGTTCGATCCGGTGCCAGCGATGATGACGGCGCGTCCGGCCGCGATGTCGATCGCTTTCGTGAGGAGCGTCTCGAACTCTTCGTCCGTGATTGTCATCCCTTCACCGGTCGTCCCCCCGATGACGAGCCCGCTCACCCCTTCCTTGATTTGATCTTCAATCAACGCTTCCCATGCGTTAAGGTTTAGCGATCCGTCTTGTTGGAACGGTGTGGCAAGTGCTGTAGCGACTCCTGTGAACATATGATCTCCTCCTTATTTTGTGGCGGTCTGGCCAATCATGCACTGGGCGATTTGGACGGCGTTCGCGGCGGCGCCTTTTCGAACGTTGTCGGCGACGCACCAAAGATGGAACGTGTTCGGTTGCGACTCGTCGACACGGACACGTCCGACGTACACTTCGTCGGTCCCGTTCGCATCGAGCGGCGTCGGGTAGACGAGTTCATTCGGGTTGTCCATGAGGACGATACCTGGCGCGTCACTGAGGACGGCCTTCACTTCAGCGAGCGTCGCCTCGCGGTCGAGCGTGACCGTGATCGAGACAGCGTGGCTGTTTCGAACAGGAACACGGACGCATGTCGCCGTCACCCCAAGGTGTGGAGCGTTCAAAATTTTGCGTGTCTCGTCGATCATCTTCTGCTCTTCTTTCGTATAGCCATTCTCGAGGAACACGTCGATGTGCGGCAACACGTTGTCATAAATCGGATACGGATAGTTCTGCGGGTCCTCACCACGTGCTCCGCGCTCTAAATCTTCAATCCCTTTTTGTCCTGAACCCGAGACGGCTTGATACGACGTATAGGCGACGCGTGTCAATCCGTACACTTCAGCGAGCGGGGCGAGCGCGACGACCGATTGGATCGTCGAACAGTTCGGATTGGCGATGAGCGGCTTGTCCGGGCTCAGCTCGACCCGGTTCACTTCCGGCACGATGAGTGGGATGTCCGTTTGCATCCGGAACGCGCTCGAGTTGTCGATGACGATGACACCTTGTTCGCTAAGGCGCGGCGCATACTGTTCACTGATACCGCCTCCTGCCGAGAACAAGGCGATGTCGATCGGGTCTGCGTAAATCGCATCGGACAGTTCTCGGATGACGACGTCCTGTCCATTCACCGTGACCGTCTTCCCGGCTGAACGGGCTGATGCGTACAACATCAACTCGTTGATCGGGAACTCATATTCTGTCAACACTTCAATCATCTTTTGACCGACGGCACCGGTCGCACCGACGACAGCTACGTTATACATGTGGCGTCCTCCTTATAACTTGAAGCGCGTCGCGATGGCCGCGACTGCTGCTTCGACGTCTTGTTCGTTGATTGTGTAAGAGATGCTGATTTCAGATGTCGTGACTTGGTAGAACGGAATGCCGCTCTCACGGAACGTTGCGAACAGCTCGGATGCGACACCGGTCGCATCACGCATCCCGATACCGACGACTGAGATTTTCGCATGTTCGGTATGGCGATCAATCTTGATTTGTGGGAACGTCTCCGTCAACTCGGCGAGCGCTTCTTCAAGGAACGCTTCCTCGTCAAGCGGACACGTGAACGACAAGAACACTTCTCCGTCGAACGCCGTCTGACTGATCATATCGATATTGACGTGACGCTGTGACAACTTCTCGAAAATATCGGCCACACCTGCCACCGAGTGCGGAATATGTTTAATTGAGACGCTGAGCACGTTCTTCACGACGCTCACACTCGTCACCGCTTTTTGTTCCATTGCCTGTGTCATATCCATGATCCAAGTTCCTCCTTCGCTCGCAAGCGTCTTTCCTACAAAAATGTTCACGTCATATTTTTTCGCGAGTTCGACGCTACGCATCTCCATCACTTTCGAACCGAGTGCGCTCATCTCCATCATCTCGTCGTACGACACTGTGTCTAAGCGGCGGGCTGTCGGATGAATGCGTGGGTCGGCCGTATACACACCGGCGACGTCCGTGTAAATCTCACACCGTTTGCTGAGGACGGCGGCTAAGGCGACGGCCGTCGTATCGGAGCCGCCGCGACCGAGCGTCGTCACGTCCCCGAACTCATTGACACCTTGGAAGCCGGCGACGATGACGACATCATACGTGCGCAACTTTTCTTCCAACACTTCTTTTCGAATCGCCTTAATTTTACTTTTCGTATGGATGCCCATCGTGTCGATCCCGGCTTGTTGTCCGGTGAGCGACAGCGCTGCGACGCCTCGCGAGTTCAAGGCGATGCTGAGCAGGCTGATCGTCTGCTCTTCCCCGACCGCCAGCAAGCGATCGAGTTCTCGAATCGTCGGTCGTTCCGTGATTTGCTTGGCGAGTGACAAGAGCGAGTCGGTCGTCTTTCCCATCGCGGAAACGACGACGACGAGCTTCTCGCCGGCCTCGGCCCGCGTTTGTAAATATTCAGAAATTGCCTGTATTTGTTCGATTGTGGCAACGGAGCTGCCTCCAAATTTCAATACGGTTGTCATCAAGTTCCCCACTTTCATGATGTCCACCAACAGAAAAAGCGGCAGACCGGTAGGAAGCACTCTCCCTACGGTCTGCCGCTTGTACGCGCAGTTGAAAAACGATTGAAAAATCGTTCCGTAGATAGCGCTCCATGGCATTTCATCCATGGCAGTGTAGGCGTTGTTCACGACTACCCCAGCCTTCGTTCGTACGCATGCGAACGTCGACTTCGGCGAATTTCCCCTTTCGGCCCGATCCGGAATGCGTCCGTCTCGATCAAGCTTACTCATGTCATTCGCAACCTCTATCTGTCAGTTGTTAGTTTTAGTTATAACAAATGAAAAACGACTTGCCAACCTTTTTTTAGAAAAAAGGAAAATTTCTAAAAACGATCACCATGCCTTTTTCATCATCCGGTGCGGAATGTCGGCGTCTAAAAACTCATCGCCATACGGCTCATACCCGAGTCGCTCATAGAACGGGAGCGCCGTCAGCTGGGCCCCGAGTTTCAACGTATGGATGCCTTGTCCGTTCGCGACGCGCTCGATCTCAAACATGACTTCCTGGGCATACCCGTTCCCTCGCGCCGTTTTCAATGTCGCGACCCGTTCGACTTTGCCGACGCCGTCTTCGATCGGTCGCAGCCGGGCCGTCGTCACAGGATTGTCGTCCACTGTTCCGACGACGTGGACACAGACCGGATCGAGGTCATCATACTCGAGTTCAGGATCGATGCCTTGCTCCTCGATGAAGACGACTTCCCGGACGTGTCGCGCTTGTTCAATCAACGCCTTTGTTTGACCGTGCTTGATGATCAACATGAGACGACCCCTTCCTGCAACCGTTTCACGACTTCCGCCGTCGCCTTCTCTAAGTCGAGCACCGACTCGAACCGGGCCTGCGCTTGTTTATGGCTGCCACCGCCCCGCCCGATGCCAAGGTCGTCGAGCGTCCGTTTCAAAAACTTCCCGATGGCGATGTCATGTGTCCCGTCATGCATGAGGATGAGCTTTTGCGCCGTATGATTGGCGCCGACGGCGATGCGTCCCGTCGCAGCGATGCGCTCGATGATCATCGTCGTCAGTGTCTCGCCTTCAGTCTTGCCGATGTGAGTGATGACATAGTTGTCTTCTTGTAAGAACGCGGCCACTTTCGCTTTGGCGACTCGCGCTTCGAGTGCTTTCACTTCTTTCTCCCGCTCGATCCGGGCGTTTCGTTCTTCGACGACACGGGCCGCGACCGTCTCGTTCGTCGTCGACAACGTCTGGTGCACTTGCCGGAGCGCATCGCGTGACGATTGAACAGCTCGTAGCGCCCGCGCCCCGGCCACATACGTCAAACGGACGTTGCCCCGTACTTTTTTGACGGATGTGACATGGACGGTGCCGAGTTGTCCGGTCGAAACGACGTGTGTCCCACCGCAGGCGTTATAGTCGAGACCTTCGATTTCGACGATGCGAATCATCCCGGTCCGGTCCGTCGGTTTTCGTAGTCTCGCTCTGTCTATTTCACCGTCTAATAACGTGTGCACCGTGATCGGACGATTTTCAAAGATGAGATGTTGCACGTCGCGTTCGAGCGATTCGACGCTCGACCAGTCGAACGCATTCGTTCCGATCTCGAGGGAAGACTCTTCCGGACCGATGCCGAAACTGAGTGTCTCGATGCCATATCGGTCTTCGAGCACGGCCGTCAACACGTGTTGTGCCGTATGTTGAATGGAATGGTCGTGACGTGACGCTTCGTCGACTTGAGCGGTCGCTGCTGTCCCGACCTCAAGCGGTCGCTCGAGCAAATGCCACACGACGTCGTCGACTTGTTGAACGTCCTGTACCGTTTCGTCCGCGATCGTCCCAGCGTCAGCCGGTTGTCCGCCGCCTTCCGCATAAAAGTGCGTCTCTTGAAGCGCGATCCAATGCCCACGCTCATCTTTTCGTTGTGCCGTCACCGTCGTTTCAAATTGCCATTCGCCCATAAGTGGAACCTCTTTTCTCTATAATGTGTTCAGACAACTAGTTTGATTTGGTCTATAATAGGACATAATCCTTTTTTAAGTCAGGAGCGATTGAGATGCTACAGATTGATAAACAATCCCCGCTTCCTATTTATTATCAAATCGAATCTTATTTAAAGCAACAAATAGATGCCGGCTTTCTTCAGCCCGGCGATTTGATTCCTTCAGAGCGCGAGTTCTCTGAGCAATACGACGTCAGTCGGATGACCGTCCGTCAGGCCATCAAGAACTTAGTGAATGAAGGGTATTTGCATCGTCAAAAAGGCCGCGGCACATTCGTCGCGACGAATAAAATCTCGATGACGCTCTCCGGCCTTACGAGTTTCACCGAGGAAATCAAGCATCGGGGCATGCGTCCATACACTCGTCTGCTCTCGTTCCAAACGATTCCCGCCCCGTATAAAGTGTCGCGCCGCTTAAGTGTCGCCCTTGACACCCCGGTGTACGAGATGAAGCGGCTCCGCCTCGCCGACGAGCAAGTGCTCGCGCTCGAGACGGCCTACATCCCGGTCACGTTGCTCCCCGATTTGACGGAGGAGGATGCGACGGGATCGATTTACGAATACGCCGAGCAGGCAGGACTCCATTTGAAAAATGCGACCCAGACGCTCGAAGCCCGCAGTGCCGCCTCAGAGGAAGCGCAGCTGCTGACGATCGAACCGGGTGCCCCGGTGCTCTTGATCGATCAGCGGACGTATCTCGACAGCGGCGACATGTTCGAATATAGCCGTGCCCTGTTCCGTGGCGATTCGTACTCGTTCACGGTCGCAATGGAGCGCACGTAATCAAAAAAACGATTTGCCGACGCGGCAAATCGTTTTTATTGTGCTTCATATGTGATGCCTGAAGGGTCATACATATACGATTCGAGTTCTGACTCGGTCATCGCCTGTACTTCGTTTCCGGCATCGGCCTGTTGGACGCGATAACGGACCTCGTCGAGCAACGGTTCGTTCAAGAAGTAGTAGAAATGACCGTCATTACCCCGGGCCCCTTCACCCGTCAATTGGTATTGCACCGTATTGTTGAGCGCCCCGACATCCTCAATCAAGCGCATGTAGTCGTTCGGTCCGAGCGTCGTCTGCATGTTGTCACCGACCGCCTTCAACACTTTGTCATAGTTGTTCAGGAGCGACGTGCCGAGTGATTGCTCGAGCACGGCGTTGATGACTTCCATTTGACGTTGGCCCCGGCCGATGTCTCCACGCGGATCGTCATAACGGTTACGGACGTAGGCGAGCGCTTCTTCGCCGCTCAGCTGTTGTAGGCCAGCTTCGACTTCGACGACTTCGCGTGACGCGTCATAACTGTTCTGTTTCGATGAGAACGGTACGTCAATCTCAACTCCGCCGACGGCGTCGATAAAGTCGACGAACCCTTGGAAGTTGAGCGAGACGACGTGATCGATTTCAATCCCGACGAGGTCTTCGACTGTTTTCGTCGACATCCGCATGCCGTTGTTCGGGTTCGACTCGTCCATCGATCCGAAGTAATAGGCATGGGTGATCTTATCTTGATCGAGCCCCGTTTTTCCATACGGAATGTTATAGCCTGTATAGTCGATATTGACGTACGAATCGCGTGGAATGCTCAGCATCGTCGTCTGCTTCTCTTTCTTGTTCAAGATGACGACGATCATGACGTCAGAGCGACCGTATTCCCCGCGTGCTTTCTTCTGGGGAGAGAGATCGGTTCCGAGGACGAGGAAGCTTTCGGTGTCTTCTTTATCGAACCGGGTTGGTTCAACCGTCGGATCGTCCTCAAGCGTCACTTGTGTTCCCGACAGCATGTTGTGCGCTTTATAAAAAGCAGTCCCATACATGCTGGAGCCGGCAATAATCACAATCAACAACAGAGCGCTGAAAAGTTTATAAAACGCAGACGGGCCTTTACGCCGTCTACGAGCCTGGGTTCTAGAATTCATCTTTTTCTCCTTCACGGTCGAATGATACGAGCTTCACTTATTATAGAGGAATCCATAACGTTTGTCGAAAACGTTTTGATGACAAATTCATTTCCATACAATTTCCCACAAAACGTCACGAAAAAACCTGCGGATACGAATCCGCAGGCAGTTAGGATCGAATGGAGAAGAAACGGGCCGCGGCCTCATTCCCTCGTGCTTGCAATGCGTCGGCGCACTGTGACGCGGCTTCCTTGTCGAGGACGACCGTCACACTCGGGTGCGCTTGTAAAATCGTGGCCGGCCAATCGATCGTCGGGACGCTCTCGATCATATGGTGGACCGCCTCTGCTTTTCGTGTGCCCGTCGCGACGAGTACGATTTCACGGGCGTTCATGATCGTATCGAGTCCCATCGTGATGGCGTCAGTCGGGACGTCCTCGATCGAATCGAAGAAACGCCGGTTCGCTTCTCGCGTCGACTCCGTCAACTCGGTCACGTGCGTCTTCGCATCGAGTGCCGTGCCCGGCTCATTGAAAGCGATATGACCGTTCTCCCCGATGCCGAGCAGTTGTAGATCAACGCCGATCGAACGGACGAGCGCCTCATATCGTTTCGCTTCCGCTTCCGGATCGTCAGCGTCCCCTCGCGGCAAGTGGTTCTCCTTGAACGGGACGTCGTCGAACAGTTTCTCTTCCATGAAGTGGTGATAGCTTTGCGGATGGTCCGGGGCGAGCCCGATATATTCGTCTAAGTTGACGCTCGTCACATGACGACAGTCAAGCCGGTCTTCCTTGAACATCTTATACATGCCGACGGGCGTACTACCGGTCGCGAGTCCTAGGACGAAGTCGTGCTTTCCTGAGAGTCGTTCTTTGATGAGTGTATACGCGATCTGTTCTGCTTTTTCCGGTGTATTGGCTACTAATATATTCATACGAGGTCCTCCTTCTTAAATACGACCTGCCCCCGATGGATCGTCTGCTCGACCGATAACGCCTCGTCCCACACGACGAGGTCCGCATCAAAGCCGACCGCGATTTTTCCTTTATGCATCAACCCAAACTCATGCGCTTGGTTTCCTGACGTCATCTTCACGGCCTCTTCTAACGTACATCCCGTGAAATCGAGCATGTTACGGAACGCAGCGTCCATCGTCAACACGCTGCCGGCTAGATTCCCTGCTTCAAGACGGGCTGCCCCGCCCTCGACGATGACCGGTTGACCCCCGAGCTCGTAGCGTCCGTCTGGCAATCCTTTCGCCCGCATCGCGTCGGTGATGACGACAAGCCCGTCAGCTCCTTTCAAGCGATAAGCAAAATCGACCATCTCTCGGCGGCTATGGATCCCGTCTGGAATGATCTCGACCATGACGTCCCGCTCGAGCAAACAGTATCCGACCGTCCCCGGCTCCCGATGATGCAGACCACGCATTTGATTGTACAAGTGCGTCCCGTGTTTGACACCTGCTTGTTTGTTTTCGGTGTATGTCGCATTCGTATGCCCGGTCGACCCGATGGCCCCCGTCTCCCGCATGGCACGTTCGAGTTCCCGAGCCCCTGGCCGTTCCGGCGCATACGTGACGAGACGAATGTGTCCCCCGGCCAGCTCTTGAAAACGCCGGAACTGGTCGGCGTCCGGGTCCGTGATATGTTCAGCCGGTTGGGCCCCAGCGTTGTCCACGTTGACGTACGGGCCTTCTAGGTGAATACCGATGACAGACGTGTCGCCCGACTCAATGACACGACGGACCGCCTCAAGCGCCCGGGCAATCTCTGATGTCGATTGCGTGATCGTCGTCGCCAGAAATGACGTGACCCCTTCTGCGAACATTGATGTCGCGAGATGACGCAAACGCGCCTCGTCCGCATCCATCGTGTCGACGTCGTAACCGCCGTGCACATGAATGTCAATCATGCCTGGCGTGACGAGTGCTCCCGCCACGTCGAGCACGTCCTCATCTTGCGCGACGTAATCGTCCATTGGCCCGACCGCCTCAATCGTATGCCCGTTCCACCGAATATACCCACGTTCCCACGTCTCATCTCCCGAGACGATTCGTGCATTCATGATCACCATCATCAGTCTCCACCTTTCTATCCCTATTCTTCCCCATTATCATAACAAATATCTAGTATAGTTGTATATACCAATTTTATTGTTGAATCATCAAATAAAAAATGAGGGCAAGAAACGTTCATCACGCCTCTTGCCCTCATTCATTGTTTATGGGGCCGGTTTCGGTTCCGGTTTGTATCGACGCACGATGTACACGAGTCGGACGAACAACAGCACTGCCCCGGCAGCGAGTCCGGCGATCAGCCCGATCCAATAACCGTCCGGTCCGAAGCCGTACGGTTCGGCGAGCAAGTAGCCGAGCGGAAGCCCGATCACCCAATAGGCGATGAGCGACAGGACGAGCGTCACGTTCACGTCCTTGAAACCACGCAATATCCCTTGGATCGGTGCGGCGACCGCATCTGACAGTTGGAAGAACACCGCAAAAATCATGAAGTGAGCGGCGAGCTCGACGACAGCCGCATCGTTCGTATAGATGGCCGCGACACGCTCATTTTGCCAAAAGAGAAGGGCTCCGGAAAACATCGATACCGCCAAACAGAGGACAAGTCCGATTTTCGCGTAGCGGACCGCATCTTTTAGGCGGCGTGCCCCGAGCTCATAACCGACGACGATCGTCAATGCGCTCGATGCCGACAGCGGGAGCATGTAAACGAACGAGGCGAAGTTGATAGCCGCCTGGTGGGCTGCGACGATATTGTCTCCGTACGAGCTAAGAAGCAGCGTCACAGCTGCGAAAATACTGACCTCGGCAAAAATGGCCAGACCGATCGGCGTCCCAAGCTTCAACAGTTCTCGCTGTCTCGGCCACAATAGGCGTTCAAACGAGCGAAGAAAACGATATTCCAAGAACGGTTTGCCGCTCCGGACGAACGCGAGCGCCATGAAAAAGAGGAGCCAGTACGTGATCGCCGAGGCGATTCCTGCCCCGATGCCACCGTATGCCGGAACGCCAAGTTTTCCAAAGATGAAGATGTAGTTTAATCCGACGTTAATGGGTAACCCTAATAGTATAAGGAGCATCGAGACACGGGTTTTGCCGAGCGAGTCCATGAGCGTGCGCAGCACGTTGAACAAAAACATCGGCAAGACCCCGAAACCGAGGGCGAACAAATACCCTTTGGCGATGCGTTTCCCTTCCTCGCTCAGCCCCATCCCATCGACGGCGGGCGGGACGAGGATGGCCCCAAGGATGAGGGTCGCGATGCTCAGACCGACCGCCAAGTAAATTCCTTGGAACAACGTCCGTTGAATCTGCTGGATATTTCTCGCTCCGAGCGCTTGTGCGACAATCGGCGCGACGGCGAGCAAAATCCCGCTCAGTCCCGTGTAGACCGGCATCCACAAACTCGAACCGACACCGACACCGGCCAAGTCGACCGCTCCTGCGCGGCCGGACATGACTGTGTCAAAGAAGCTGATTAAGTAAAACGACACTTGGGTCACCAAAATCGGGAAGAAGATGGTGAAGAACAATTTGATTTTTTCTTGAAGCGTATGTGTTTGGTACATGGACAACCCTCATCTCATTTCAGAAAGGAAACAATCGAATGAATCAACGGAATGCGGAAAAGCTAAAATATGAACTGCTCGAAACATGGAACACGTTCAACCATTATATAACCGAAGCGCTCACGTTTCAAAATAGCGAGGACGTCCATCAGGCGCGCGTCCATTTACGGAAGCTGTTGACGTTCATGCAGCTGTACGAGACGAAACCGTCCACATATCGACAACTGAAACAGCTCATGGAAGCGCTCGGTACGGTTCGCGACGGTGATGTGCTCATCGAAGCGTTTGAGGTGGACAACGAGCTCGACGAGGCCTTTCTTGCTTACATGGAACAAAAACGCGCCGTGGCTCGAACGGTGCTCGCGACACGAGTGAGCGAAAAGATGACGCCTTCGCTCGATCAGCAAGTGCGTCGTTTTCTCGGTGGACAGCTGTTGCGCGCGTTCAATAAACGAGATGCAGCGGCTTTTATCGACAAAGCGAAATCGGAACGGAAGCGCCGCATCGATACTCACAAAGAAGCGTCACACATGGCCGACCGGCTCGAGACGCTTCATAAAATCCGGCTCGCCGTCAAACGCGAGCGCTATTTACATGAATATTTATTGAACTACGAAGAGGCGGCCTCAAAAGATCACGTCCATAAATTGAAACGGCTGCAGACCGAGCTCGGCAACATGAACGATCATCACCAACTTCTGCTGCGTTGGACAGATTTTTCACCGCCTGACGAGCTCAAGTCAGCTTATGCGTCGAAGCTTCGCCAGCTTGAGACCGAACTCGACGAAGCGGTCGCTGCCGTCTCACTTTAACGCGACGTGTAACGTTCGACGAGTAGCTCAAGCAGTTTCATCCCGGCAATCGAATTCCCTTTTGAATCGAGCGCGGGACCAAAAATACCAAATCCGACATCGCTCAGTCCGAGCTCGTGCTTGCCGGTCGCAAGGATTGCTCCTGATACACCACTCTTGCCGGGCAACCCGACCCGAACGGCAAATTCGCCGGAGGCGTCGTACATGCCGCACGTCGTCATGATCGCCTTGACGATTCGTACGACACGCCGCGGGATCAACTCGTCACCCGTCACCGGATCTTCTCCGTTTCCTGACAGGATTCGACCGATGCGCGCCAGGTCGAAACAGTCGACCTCAATGGCGCACTGTTTCGTGTACACATCGATAATCTCATCGACGTCTCCTTCAACAATGCCATGGTGACGCATGAAATAAAGCAAGGCCCGGTTCAAGTCGGTCGTCTCGTATTCCGAGCGGGCGACTTTTTCGTTGTAGCGTACTTCTTCGACCGGCACACCTAACAGCGTCGCCAAAAATTGACGGAACTGATAAATCTTCAGCTCGGCCGTGTCGCCCAAAATCATGCTTGTGACAGCCAACGCCCCGGCGTTGATCATCGGGTTGAGCGGTTTAGAAGGGACCGTCTCCTCGAGCTTCGCAATCGAGTTGAACGCGTCCCCCGTCGGTTCCATCCCGACTTTTGAGAACACGTAGTCTTCCCCGAACTCCATCAAGACGTAGCAAAGCGCAAGTGCTTTGGACACGCTTTGAATCGTGAATTTATGATGGACGTCACCCGCATGGATGTAAGAACCGTCAGGCAGGCAAATCGCCACACCGAGTAAATCGTCTTTTACATGAGCGAGCTCAGGGATGTAATCGGCCACTTTCCCTTGAGCCGTATACGGACGACACTCGTCGACCAAATGCGCCAACTGCTGTTCTAATACGTTCATCATCATCACCTCATATCCGATAGTTTACAACCGGGTCATCTTACCATATCTTCTCGCGCTTATCCATCCGGCGGTCCGTCATCTTTGTACCACTTGTCATCGGCCCATAAGATCGGCGGGCTTTCTTCGTCCCCTTCTAGCTTCTCGCCATGGCGATTCATGATCACCACGAACGTGACGACACTGCCGACGACGACGAACGCCATCATCCAAAACGAGAGCATCGCGGCCCCTCCTTTTCAATCGTGACAATTTTGTCTAACAACGGCGTGATACTTATCCTATGTCTCGTTGCCAATTCTCGGTACCGTTAAGAGTAGACTAAACGGAAATGGGTGAATCGATTGAACAACATCGCAATTATCGGCGGCGGCATCACCGGCATGGCAGCCGCCTATTATGCCAAACAAGCCGGGGCACACGTCACACTTTATGAAGCTAGTGATCGAATCGGAGGGAAGATCAAGACGATTTATCGGGATGGGTTCGTCCTAGAGTGTGGACCGGATGGCTACATGGCGCGCAAGCCGACACTCACCGAACTGATCACTGAACTCGGTCTTGACGAGCAGCTCGTCCGCTCGAAGACGGGCACATCATACATATACGTCCGCAACAAGTTGCGTCAAATGCCGGCCGGGTCGGTCATGGGGATCCCGACAAAGTTCTGGCCGATGGTGAAGACCGACCTGTTCACGTGGCGTGGAAAATTCCGGGCCGGGCTAGATCTCGTGCTTCCCCGCGTCTACGCGGGCGAGGATTTATCGCTCGACACGTTCTTTCGCACCCGGCTCGGCTCTGAAGTCGTCGAATCGATGATCGAACCGCTCTTATCGGGAATTTATAACGGGACGCTCGAAGATATGAGCATCGAGTCTACTTTCCCTCAGTTTATCACGATTGAACAGAAAAGACGTAGCCTCATCCTCGGCATGAAAGCACTCACACCGCCCGTTCAAGCCGGGGTGAAACCGCAGGAATCCGGGAAGTTCCTATCGCTTCGAAACGGACTCGGCACCTTGATCGAGGCACTCCGTCCATCGATTGACCGGCTCCATACAGACGTCTCCGTCACCGCGGTCCGCCCTCACGAAGTCGAGCTCGCAGACGGCACGGTCGAGCGGTTTGACGGTGTCATTCTCGCCACGTCCCCGCACGCACTCGGTCCGATGCTCGGCATCGAACCGGCCCGTCAACTGTCGTCACTCAAGCGGACGTCCTCATTGACTGTACTCGCGGCTTTCAAGGATGCAGATGTCGCCGCCCTCGACGGCACCGGTTACGTCATCGCTAAATCTGAAGGCAACGCCTTGACCGCCTGTAGCTGGATGCATAAAAAGTGGCCACATATGGCACCGAAAGGGACGGCGCTTCTTCGCGTCTATATCGGTTCAGACTTCGTCCCAGACCTTCTGCTCGAGTCGGAAGATGCCATTGCCGGATTCGCCTTGGACGAACTCCGGAAGATCCAACAAGTCGGGACGCCGCTTTTCACGAAAGTCGAGCGCCACATCGACTCGATGCCTCAGTACGAAGTCGGTCATAAACATCATGTGCAGGCGTTTGAAGACGCCGTCGCTCGACTCGAAGGGGTCGAAGCGTGTGGGGCGATTCTGCATGGGGTCGGCCTTCCGGACTGTGTCGACTCCGCGAAACGTGCCGTCGAACGGCTGATGAAGAAACAAGAGGTGCCGGTATGAGACACATCGACTATAACGAAAACCCGTTCATCGTCATTTGGGAAGTGACCCGGGCCTGTGCCTTGTCATGTGTCCATTGCCGGGCGGAGGCCCAATATCATCGGTATCCGGACGAACTCGATACGTCGCAAGGAAAAGCGCTCATCCGCGAGATTCACGCGATGGATAACCCGATTCTCGTCTTCACCGGTGGAGACCCGCTTATGCGTGAGGACTTGTTCGAACTGACCCACTACGCCGCTTCCCTCGGCATGCGCGTCTCGATGACGCCTTCGGCGACGCCCCGCGTCACTCATGACGCCGTAAAACGGGCGAAAGAAGCCGGACTGACGCGTTGGGCGTTCTCACTCGATGGACCGGACGCCAAATCGCACGACTATTTCCGCGGGACGCGCGGCAGTTTTGAACGGACTATCAAGGGCATCTCCTTCTTCCGCGAAGAAGGGATGTCGTTTCAAATTAATACGACTGTCACCGAGTATAACGTCGACCGCTTGCCCGAGATCGCCAAACTCGTCGGTGAGCTCGGCGTCTCGGTGTGGACGCTGTTCTTCCTCGTCCCGACCGGTCGTGGTTCACTCCTACAACCGATTTCACCGGAACGACATGAAGACGTGCTGCGCTGGGCGTTCGCACTTCAAGAAGACGTCCCGTTCATCATCTCCACGACCGAGGCACAGTTCTACCGGCGCGTGGCGAGACAAGAAAACCAGCGACGAAAAGACGAAGGACTGCCGCCGATCGGTCATCCGCACGACGATCTTGCGAAAGCACAGCGCGGCACAAATGACGGAAACGGTTTTGTCTTTATCTCGCATACGGGCGACGTGCAACCATCCGGCTTCCTCCCGATCAAGTGCGGCAACGTGAAACAGACCCCGCTCGCCGAGATTTATCGTCACCACCCCGTGTTCAAGTCACTTCGGGACCCGGATACGCACGGCGGCAAGTGCGGCTACTGCGAATATCGATACGTATGCGGTGGCTCCCGTGCCCGTGCTCACGCCGTCACCGGCGACTACAAGGCGGAAGAACCGTATTGTGTGTACCAACCGGCACGGACCCCATCTTCTTAAATAGACATGTTTCATTTTTTTGTTTTGTCGTATGATGAATGTAAATATATTGAATTTTTATTTCGTACGACAAAGGTGGAGATGACATGTTCGTGTATATCCCGATTGACGGTTTGTTCTATATCGGTCTCGCACTGATCGCCTTGATCAGCTATCCAATCGCCCATCTCGTCATGCGCATAGGAAAGACGGTCAACGGCGCATTTTACGCGCTCGTCGCCGTCAGTCTCGGTCTATTCTTTTGGCTTGTGATTTGGTTTGACGAAGCAGCGCGGCAACGTGATATGGGGACCATCCCGGTCGTTTTCAATTTTGCGTTCGCCGTCCTGTTATATGCTACGTTTGTCGCACTAAGTTATTTCGTCCTACGTGCCGTCTATCGACGCACACAAGTGAATCGCTAAAAAAGGAGCGCCTGCATCTGCTGGCGCTCCTTTCCTTAATAGGTCACGGTCGTCGGACGGAGCGTCAATTCCCCGTTCTCAACGTCGATCATGACCGTTTGGCCATCCTCGACGTCTCCGGCGAGAATGCTGCGGGCGAGCTTCGTCTCAATCGTCCGCTGCACGTAGCGATTGATCGGACGAGCCCCGAACTGCGGTTCGTACGCCTCGTCCGCGATGAACGTTTTTGCGGCTTCCGAAATTTCGATGCGAATCGAACGGGCCGTCAAGCGGCTTCCCATCCGGGCGACCGCTTTCTCGACGATTTGTCCGATTTGAGCGCGCGTGAGCGGATGGAACAGAATCGTCTCATCGACCCGATTCAAGAACTCCGGTCGGAAGTGACGCCGGAGCCGCTCGATGACTTGGCGTTCTTCTTCCTCATCGATGATGCCGTCTTTCGCGGCCTCAAGCAAGATATCGGCCCCGATGTTTGAGGTCATGATGACAATCGTGTTCTTGAAGTCGACGACCCGGCCATGCGAGTCGGTGAGACGTCCGTCATCGAGCAGTTGCAGCAAGATGTTGAATACGTCGGCGTGCGCTTTTTCGACTTCGTCGAGCAACAATACCGAGTACGGGCTACGCCGCACCGCTTCCGTCAACTGGCCGCCTTCTTCGTAACCGATATACCCTGGAGGCGCCCCGACGAGACGCGACACGGCATGTTTTTCCATATATTCGCTCATATCGAGACGGACGATATGGTCTTCCGAGTCGAACATCGCTTCGGCGAGCGCTTTGCCGAGCTCGGTTTTCCCGACCCCGGTCGGTCCGAGGAAGAGGAACGACCCAATCGGGCGGTTCGGATCTTTAATACCGGCCCGAGCCCGAATGACGGCGTCACTGACGAGACGAATCGCATCGTCTTGTCCGAAGACGCGTTTGTGTAGCACCGTCTCCAAGTTGAGCAACTTATCGCGTTCGCCTTCGGTCAACTTCGTCACCGGGATCCCGGTCCATTTCGAGACGACTTCGGCGATCTCTTCTTCGGTCACTTCTTCCCGGACGAGTTCACGCGTCACTGCCCCGGCGAGTCGTTCCGCTTCAGCAAGTTCACGTTCGAGCTCCGGGATGCGTCCATATTTCAGCTCAGAGGCCCGGTTCAAGTCGTAACGACTCTCCGCTTCCTGCAGCTCGAGCTTCACTTTTTCTAAATCTCCGCGAATATGTTGGACGCGGTGCGTCGATTCTTTCTCGTTCTCCCAGCGCAAGCGGAGCGCGTCAGCCTGCTCCCGAGTGGAGGCGAGCTCTTGTTGGAGCGCCTCAAGCCGTTTCTTCGAGGCATCGTCGCTCTCTTTCTTCAGCGCCGCTTCCTCGATTTCGAGCTGCATGACGCGACGGACGAGCTCATCGAGTTCGGCCGGCATCGATTCCATCTCGGTCCGAATCATCGCACATGACTCATCGACGAGGTCGATCGCCTTGTCCGGCATGAAGCGGTCGGTGATGTAGCGATTTGACAATACGGCCGCCGCGACGAGCGCGTTGTCGTGGATGCGGACCCCGTGGTGAATCTCGAAGCGTTCCTTCAAACCACGCAAGATCGAGACCGTGTCTTCGACGTCTGGTTCGTCGACGAGCACTTGTTGGAACCGCCGCTCAAGCGCCGGGTCTTTCTCGATATATTGGCGATATTCATCGAGCGTCGTCGCACCGATGCAGTGGAGCTCCCCACGCGCGAGCATCGGCTTCAACATATTACCGGCGTCCATCGCCCCTTCTGATTTACCAGCGCCGACAATCGTGTGCAACTCATCGATGAAGAGAATAATTTTCCCTTCCGCCTCTTTCACTTCGTTCAAGACGGCTTGAAGCCGCTCCTCAAACTCCCCGCGATATTTGGCGCCGGCGACGAGCGAACTCATGTCGAGGCTGAAAATCGTCTTGTCTTTCAGACTTTCCGGCACGTCGCCGCGAACGATCCGTTGGGCGAGCCCTTCGACGATGGCCGTCTTCCCGACTCCAGGTTCCCCGATCAAGACAGGGTTATTCTTCGTTTTTCGGCTCAAGATGCGGATGACGCGGCGAATCTCGCTATCGCGTCCGATGACGGGGTCGATTTTCCCGGTCTTCACTTCTTGAATCAAGTCGCGGCCATATTTCGTCAATACGTCATACGTTGCCTCTGGTGACTTCGACGTGATGCGCCGATTCCCGCGGACGGCGACGAGCGCTTCCCGCAGTTTCTCTTCCGTCACACCTTTCCGTTCGAGCATGCTTTGCGCTTGGCTCTTGTTCAGCAAGATTCCAAGCAAGACGTGCTCGACCGAGACGTACTCGTCATTCATGCCGGTCGCCTCACGTTCAGCCGTCGTCAACACGTTCAAAAGTGACGCCGAAATCATCGGTGTCGTCGGATTTTGCAGTTTCGGTGCATTTTTGAGCGCCATCGCGACTTCCGCCTCGATCTCACCGACGTTCAACTCCATCTTCTGCAATAAGAGCGGGATGATGCCATCCGCTTGAGAGATCATCGAGGCGAGCACGTGCCATTCGTTCATCTCACTATGATGATACTGCTTGGCGAGCGCTTGTGAACTGACAATACTTTCATGGGCTTTATCGGTAAATCGATTGAAATCCATCACGTTTCCTCCTTATGCTCAGCGTTCGAGTTGTTCATAAACAGATCGGTGGGCGGCATCGAGCGGTAACTCGACTTCAAGCTGGACGAACAGGTCCGAGCGAACTTTCGCCGCTGTCATGAAACCGCGTCCTGGAATCCGCATCCGCTGTCCGGGACGCGATCCTGGCTTGACCTTCAATTTGACACGACCGCCGTCAAGCGTCGCGACGACGACTTCGGTCCCGTCGAGGAACGCGAGCGGACGCAACCGTTTGACGGTGATGACGTTCGACCCTTCACGCCGGTACGTCTCGTCATCCGTGAAATGAAGCTCGACGTAGACGTCGCCCCGGTCCCCGGACTGTCCGACTTTGCTGCTCTTGCCTTTCAGACGGAGCTTCTGTCCTTCGTGCGCCCCTTTTGGAATCTTCACATTGACCGTTCCCGTCTGAAGTCGCAGGCTTACTTTCGAGTCGGACGTCAGCTGGCTGAGCGGCACGTTGACACGGACCGTTTCATCCAAGTCCTCTTCGACCGCCTGATCGAAGAAGCTGCCAAACATGTCCTCGAAACCGAACGTGCGCGACGTCGTCCGAGAACCGCCCCCAAATTGGCGGAACAAGTCCTCAAACTGGGCCGAACCTTCGCCATACCCGTCGCCGCTATAAGTCCCTTGGCCGAACGTTGGTCCTTCGGCGCTTCCGTAACGGTCATAGTTCGCTTTCTTCTCCGGGTCGCTCAACACGTCAAACGCTTCTTGGATCGCCTTGAACTTGTCTTGTGCGCCCGGATCTTTATTGACGTCCGGATGATATTGTTTGGCCAACTTGCGATAAGCTCGTTTAATGTCCTGGTCCGATGCCTGTTTCGACACCCCGAGGACGTCATAATAGTTTTTTGCCATCTCGTTTCACCTCACCTATCCCTTTCCCGATTCTGATAAGTCTATTCTACCCGATTGGTCAAAGAAGGTCAAAGAATACCCTCGCTATTATGTGTACGAAAAAAAGAAGGACTTCGTTTCATCACGAAGTCCCCACGATTAGAAATATACTTTTGGCGCAGACATACCTTCTTCGAACACGATCGTCACTTCTTGGTTGCCGCCAAGCGACGTGACGTTGATTCGGACCGGTACGCTCCGGTTGTACTCCCAACGGTTCTCAAGCAATCCGACGATATGTTGGGTGAAACCGACGAGTTCGGCCCGGCTGTAGAATTGAATCGGAATGTCAATTTCAAGCCGCGACAAATCGCCGTTTTGATAAAATCCTTTCCCGATCATCCCACTGAAGTCTGGGAACACATCGGCGATCCGATCGCTGAACAACGTGAATTTCTGGGCATCATCCCGTACTTCGTTCGTCGCCGTGCCTGACGGGAAGTAATAGTACCTCTCATCGATCGCTTTCCAGTCACCGGCAGCGACGCCGTCTCCCTTGCCGACAAACGCCGACTTGATATAGTTGCCCGGCGTCGGAGAGCCTTGGGACGACTTCATGTAGAGCGCGACGTTGATGTCGAGGTCTTTAAAATCTTCTCGCTCGCGCAACTGACCGACAAGTTCATTCGCCATCCGTTCCCCTTCGGCGATGACTTTTTTCTCGTCCAACCGTTCCGTGTAGGTCGGTCCGAAATTCGGGGCTTGGAAGACGTACTCCCGGTTCAAGATGAGGGCGAACGACACACCGCCGAGTTCGTATCCGTTGTCGGCTTTGCGCATGTAATTTTGTTCGACGAGCGAAGCCAAGTAGAGCGGTGACTCTTTATTGGCATCGACGAAGTCAGCTTCCGACACCTCGGCCGTCCCGTTCGCATACGACGGGTTGAGCGGCACGAGCGCGCCTTCTTCCTGACTCTTGTCTTTACGCCCGAGCAGGCGTGACACGTCGCCGCTATTTAATAACTGTCCTTCTTGATACGCAAACTGGTCCGGGTTGAACGCTCCCGTCGAGTGGCGCATCAATCCGAGTTCGACTTCTTCAAGCTCGAGCGACGAGCTGACTTGTCGTTGAGCAAGACCACGCGCTGCGGCCGATTTGAACGGGATGACCATCTGATAGTAGGAGTCCCGCGCTTCAATCGCCGGCGTCACGCCTTCTGACGTCGGTTCGTTCCCGGTCGGCGTTGCTTCTTCCTCCCCCATCGGGATTTTCATTGAACATCCGCTAAGTAGCAGGCTAGCCGCCACAGCGGGAATGATGAGTTGCTTCCATTTCATCTATGTCTAAACTCCTTTAGTAAATCGATTCATCGTACACTTCGTCCATTATAACAAAATCGTCGGATGAAAAAAGTGTCGAAGCGGAATCAGTCCGTCTCCATACGAAAACGCCCTTCGATGTGACAGTCGAAGGGCGTCGATTCAAGCTTTTCTAGACGGGCGACGCCAGTGCGTCAAAGCGAACAACCCAAGAATGATCAAGACGAGTCCGAGCGCCGTCACCCACGTGCCGGTCGAGCCGGTCAGTGGAAGTGTTCCTTGTTCAGGAGTGACCGGTGTCGTCGGTTCCGGGACGTACACGGAGTCATCTTCTCGTTCCGGAATCGCTTGTTTGACGTGGACGGTTGCTTCAGTCGACCGGGAGACGCGATTTCCGCTCACTTCGAACGTGAACGTGACACGGTTCGTTAGTGTGCCGCCGGCCCGGACATCGTAGGACGGGAGCAACACTTTCTCCATCTCGAGCACGATTTCTTCGCCCGGGACGAGTCCGTTCTCGACTTCGGCGAGTGCCCGCATTCCGTCACGGAGCGTCTCCGTTGTCTCTTGCTGTTCCGTTTCGGTCAACGCCCCGCTCGTCCATTCTTCCATCACATCGACGAAATAAAGCGTGACGTTCGACGTGTTCGTGATCGTATACGTGTAGACGATCGTGTCGCCTGGGTGAACCGTTTTCGGGTTCGCTACTTTCGTCACCGTGAAGTCGATACGGTTCAACAAGACGATCTGTTGACTCTCGGCATCGACGACGCGACCGAACTCGTCACTCGCCGCGACACGGAAGACGTTCCCGATTTCTGGATGGGTCGTGTCATCATAGTCGCTAGGCACTTCGAGATTGACCGTCGTTTCGACCCGTTCTCCCGGGGCGAGACCGTCCGTCCCGATGAGGTCCGTCAATCTCGTGTTCACCGTCTCGTTGAAGGCTTTCACTGCGTCAGCATCGATGCCGCCGCTGAAGAACTCGTCTTCAATCGACGTGATGGTCAGCGTCGTATCGCCCGTGTTCTCAATCACGAACGTATACGGAATCATCCCGCCGACGACGGCTTGATCGATATTTGCTTCTTTACCGACCTCGAGTCCAATCACCTTGTCCGGGACGACCGTCACTGTCACATCGGTACAATCAGCCGGAATCGCTTCATCCGGTCCTTCCACACCGATGCAAAACGTGTTCGTCACGTCTGTCTCCATGTCAACGTCCGGTGCGAACGTATCGAATTGGATCGTCGTCGTGCCGACCGGGATGACGGGGAACGTCCAGTAGAAGGCGGGCGGTCCGCTCACAACGGTCGGGACGGGCGTTTCCACCCCATCTGGTCCAAGCACTTCGACAGAATCCGCGACGACCGTCAATGCTTCCGGAACCGTATCGGATACCGAGAAATTTTCAATCGGGGCGCCGTCCACGTTGATGACGAGACGGTACGTCAACAAGTCACCGGCAAGCACTTCCGTGATCGCTCCGTCAGCGCCAAGGGCGAGCTTTTCAATCGTGACCGTCGGGGCAACCGTCGTCGCGGCCACTTCTTCCACCATCGTCTCGACTTCAGCGAGCGGTTGTTCCACCACTTCTTCGGCATCAACAGTTTGTTCTGTCGTCGCTTCGACTGCCTCCACCGCTTCTTCGGCATCGGTCACCGGTTCAGATTCTTCTTCATTTCCAATCGCTTCCGCTGCCGGTTCGGCTGTGATCGTGAACGCGGTGAATGAATATGGGACGCGTTCTTCATCGTATAGCGTGATCGTCTCGATCAGCGCCGAATCGACATGTTCGGCATCAATCATGAAACGCCAGCTGTCGGCGGTCTCACGGACCCCATAATATGTCACATCCTCATACACGAGGCTTGCTTCATATAGACTGTCCGCCTCTTCTACCGTCAGTTCGACTTGAGCGAAAATCGTGCTCGTCTCTTCCGCGTGCAGGACGTTCGGTGTGAGCATGCCGATGAGTAAAACGAATAAAGCGATAAGTGCTGTCACTTGACGTTTGGCGCTTCCCATGGTGGTCCCCTCCTCTAAGATGAATGCCTGTCTGCGACACAGCTATCCGATGACAGCGCCGGGCACGGAGGGGGAAGAGAGGATGATTGTGCGCGAGTCGTGGTGTCAAAGGGTCCTCTAATTCAGGAATATTTTCCAAATGGTTTGGATACTATTCATTACCCTTCCCACGTTTCAGCGAACCCGTCGAAACTCAGGATTTTTTGAACGTTAGGTCAATGAAAAAAAGTCCTCGATTGGAACAGACCACCATTTGGTCCATTCCAATCGAGGACGGTCATATCACGCATGATCCGCCAAAAAGGCGAGCAGCGCCGCTTCATCCCACACTTCGATGCCGAGCGTCTCCGCTTTTGCAAGCTTCGATCCGGCCTTCTCACCGGCGACGAGCAGGTCTGTGTTCTTGCTGACACTACCGGTCACGCTCGCTCCGAGAAGCTCGAGCCGCTTCCCGGCCTCGCCGCGTGTCATTTCGTGAAGTTTCCCGGTCAAGACGACCGTCTTCCCCGCCATCGGGGCGTCCGTGTCGACAGGTCGTTTCGCACCTTTGAACGTCAAGTTGACGCCTGCTTCATCAAGTTCCCGGACGAGTTCACGTGCCTCCGGCTTCTCGAAATAGAGCGTGATCGATTCGGCCATCTTCGTGCCGATGCCATCGATCGCGGTCAAGTCTTCCACGGAGGCTGTCATGATCATGTCCATCGTCTCGAATCGCTCGGCAATGAGCGTCGCCGCCTTTTGCCCGACGAGCCGAATGCCGAGGGCGAATAAGACGCGTTCGAGTGAGTTCTGTTTTGATTGGTCGATCGCCGCGAGCAAGTTCGACACCGACGTCTCTCCCATCCGTTCGAGCGCGAGGAGCGCCTCACGATCAAGCCGATACAAATCGGCGACGTTGTGGACGAGACTCGCTTCGTGGAGCTGGGTGATCACTTTTTCACCGAGACCGTCGATATTCATCGCCGGACGCGACACGAAATGGATGAGCCCTTCGAGCAGCTGGGCCGGACATTCCGGATTGACGCAGCGATGGTCCGCCTCGCCTTCTAACCGGACAAGTTCCGAACCACAAGCCGGACAATGTGTCGGGAAGACGATTTCGGTCTCGTTCCCGGTCCGCTCACTCTCAATCGCCGAGACGACGGCCGGGATGACGTCCCCGGCCTTTTTGATGACGACCCGGTCGAACAAGTGCAGATCCTTCTCTTTAATGAAGTCCTCATTATGAAGTGTCGCGTACGTCACGGTCGACCCGGCGACAAGCACCGGTGCAAAACGGGCACGCGGTGTCACTTTCCCGGTCCGTCCGACGCTGAAGTCGACGGCTTCGATCGTCGTCACGACTTCCTCGGCCGGAAACTTATACGCGACGGCCCAGCGTGGACTTTTCGCCGTGAAACCGAGCTGTTCTTGCTCTTCATACGCCGCGACTTTAATGACGATGCCGTCGATCTCGTACGGCAGTTCGGTCCGTTTCGTCACGTACGTCTCGATGTAGTCCCATAACTCATCGGCCGTCTGACACGTCGTATATTCTTGGCTGACGGCGATGCCGAGACGCCCTAAATATGCGAGCGCCTCGTCATGCGACGCGACGAGGTCGTCGGTCGAGACGAGCCCGTACGCGAAGAATGCCAAGTTGCGCGAAGCCGCGATCTTCGAGTCGAGTTGCCGGAGCGAGCCCGCCGCGGCATTGCGCGGGTTGGCGAACAACGCCTCACCCATCCGTTCCCGCTCATCGTTCAAATGTTCGAACGAACGCTTCGGCATGTACGCCTCGCCACGCACTTCGAGCGTGACGTCTTCGTTCAGCCGGAGCGGAATCGAGCGGATCGTCTTCAAGTTTTGTGTGATGTCCTCACCCGTCGTCCCGTCGCCCCGCGTCGCCCCGCGCACGAGACGGCCGTCTTCGTACTTAAGAGAGACGGCGAGACCGTCAAACTTGAGTTCGGCGACGAAGAGCGGACGATACCCGAGATCTTTCTCGATGCGGTCGACCCATTCGATGAGTTCTTCCTTCGTGAAGACGTTTCCGAGCGAGAGCATCGGTGTGTCGTGCGTCACTTTGACGAACGCGTCGAGCGGAGGCGCACCGACCCGTTGCGTCGGTGAGTCCGGACTCCGCAACTCCGGATAATCGGTCTCGATTTGGATGAGCTCGTTCATGAGCCGGTCGTATTCAGCGTCCGGCACACTCGGCCGGTCGAGCACGTAATACTCATAGCCGTACTGGTTCAATTGTTTCCGTAGCGTCTCTACTCGTTCTGTCATCTCCATACCATCACCTCACGCTTTTTCAATCGGGGCGAACTTGGCGAGCAGACGCTTGATTCCGACCGAAGGGAAAGCGATGTCGAGCTCGAGCTGGTCCCCTTCCCCGCGTGTCTGCACGACCGTTCCTTGACCCCATTTTTTATGGTTCGCTTTATCGCCGACGTTCCAGCCGATCGACTCGGCACCTGACGATTGGGCGAGCTTCGGCTTCGGTTTCGAGCTGAAACCGTTGACCGGAAGTTTCCCAGGTGATTCGACCGGATTCCACGGCATCGCCTTCTTCGCTTTTCCTGAGCGCTCGAGGAGCGTCTCCGGCAACTCGTGCAAGAAACGTGACTCCGGGTTGTTTTGGAACCGACCGTACAGCATACGGGATTGGGCCCGCGTCAAATAGAGGCGCTTCTCCGCTCGGGTGATGCCGACGTAGGCGAGACGGCGCTCTTCTTCCATCTCTTCCGGGTCGTTCAAAGAGCGGCTATGCGGGAACAGTCCTTCTTCCATCCCGATCAAGAAGACGACCGGGAATTCGAGTCCTTTCGCCGAATGGAGCGTCATGAGTGTCACTTGGTGCAACTCGTCGACTTCTTCGAGCGAATCGAGGTCCGAGACGAGCGTCAAATCGGTGAGGAAGGCGACGAGCGTCTGTTCATCGCTTTCTTTCTCGAAGTTTTGAGCGACCGATAAAAATTCCTGCAAGTTCTCGAGCCGGCTTTCCGCTTCGAGCGTCTTCTCGATTTTAAGCATCTCTTCATAACCTGACTTCTTCAACACTTCTTCAATCAACTCGGAAATCGACAAGTAGTCCGCCATTTGACGAAGGTCGATGATGAGTTTTCGGAACTCGGCGAGTTTCGTCGCCGTCCGTGGTGCGATGCCGGACAGTTCGATATCACGAATCGCTTCCATGAGCGAGACGCCTTGCATCGATGCGAAATCACCGAGCTTGTCGACCGTCGCCGCGCCGATGCCGCGTTTCGGTTCGTTGACGACTCGCACGAACGAGATGTCCTCATCCGGGTTGGCGATCAAGCGCAAGTACGCCAACACGTCTTTAATTTCTTTTCGTTCATAGAACTTCGTGCCGCCCACCATCTTGTATGGGATGTTCGATTTGAGCAGCATCTCCTCAAGACCACGTGATTGGGCGTTCGTCCGGTACAACACGGCCATCTCGCCGTAATCGATGCCTTCTTGACGCAGCTCTTTCATTTGATTGATGATGAAGAACGCTTCGTCGCGGTCGTCCGAGGCGACATGTAAGAGGAGTTTCTCCCCTTCGGCGTTCTCCGTCCAGAGCTGTTTGTCTTTACGACCCGAGTTGTTTTGGATGACACCGTTCGCCGCCTCCAAAATCCGTTTCGTCGAGCGGTAGTTCTGTTCGAGTAAGATGACGTGCGCGCTCGGATAGTCCTTCTCGAACGTCAAGATGTTGGCGATGTCCGCGCCGCGCCAGCGATAAATCGATTGGTCCGAGTCACCGACGACGCACAAGTTCTCATGTGCCTCGGCGAGCAGCTTGACGAGCGTGTATTGGGCCCGGTTCGTATCTTGATACTCGTCGACGTGGATGTATTGGAACTTCTTCTGATAAAACGCGAGCACGTCTGGCGCTTCCTGGAACAATTGAATCGCCTTCATGATCAAATCATCGAAATCAAGGACGTTGTTGTGCTTCAACTTCTTCTCATACGCCGTATATACGTCCGAGATGACTTTCTCGTACGGGTTGTTGCCGACGAGTCCGGCCGCGTCTTGCGGCGTGCGAAGCTCGTTCTTATGGTTTGAGATCATGCCGAGGAGCGTCCGCGGCTCGTACTTCTTCGGGTCGAGGTTCAGCTCTTTGAGCACTTGCTTGATCGCCGTCAACTGATCGGACGAGTCAAGAATCGAGAAGTTCCGATCATAACGGATGCGGTCGATATCTCGGCGCAAGATCCGGACGCACATCGAGTGGAACGTCGAGATCCAAATATCGTCCGCGACACCGCCGACGAGACGGGCGATCCGGTCTTTCATCTCACGGGCCGCCTTGTTCGTGAACGTGATGGCGAGAATGTTCCATGGTGCGATCTGTTTCGATGCCATCAAATAAGCGACGCGGTGCGTCAAGACACGTGTTTTCCCTGACCCGGCCCCTGCCATGATGAGCAGTGGGCCGTCCGTATATTTGACTGCCTCCGCTTGTGGAGGGTTCATGCCTTTGACCAATTCTTCACTCAAGTTATACATAATCGTTTCCTTTCTTCGTTCCAAACGTTTGTTCTTATTTTATCGGAGTGCCGCTACAGTCGCAAGCGCTCCGTCGAGATTCTCGTAAATGACGTTTCCGACGACGATCGTATCGACGTGCGCAGCCATCTTCATCGCTGCTTCCGCCCCGTCGATCCCGCCTCCATAAAACAAATGGGCGTCTGGGACGGCGAGGCGCACTTCTTTGACGACGTCCGGCGAGCCGAACGTGCCGCTATATTCAAGGTAAAGGGATGGCAGACGGAACAGGTGGTGGCCGGTCTCGGCGTAAGCGACAACTTGCTCGAGAGAGAGCTCGGTTCGCGCCTCGGTCACCTCGGCGACTTTCGCCGCCCCATTCAAAACGATGTACCCTTGCCCGGTCACGTGACGTGCTTCAAACAAATGCCCGTGGCGTTCGAATGCCCGGACTTGATGACCGACCACCCAGTCGACCGTCCCGGCGTTCAACACGGTCGGGATGAAGTAATGGTCAAACCCTCGTATCGTCTGATCCGGGTGACTCAACTCAAGTGCGACCGGGATGCCACATCCGTTCAGCCGATTGAACAACGTGAACGTGTTCTCGGCATCGATGCCGTCCGTACCGCCGATGAGAAAGGCATCCGTGCCCGACTGAATGAGCGCCGACAGCGCCTCATCCTCCAGCCGCTTGTTCGGGTCGAGCTTAAATACGTGGCGCCAGGCGTGAAAATCCATTCGAAGTCCCTCCATTCGATACCTCCTCTAGTGTAGCGATTTTTTTAGTCGGTTGCATCTGTTGACGAAAAAAAGACTTGCCGAAGCAAGTCTTAAACACGACGGGCCGCGGCCCGTCGTTCCCGGTCCGTCAACCATTTCGCGACGAGAAGCGCAAACGCGCCGTACACCGGGACGAACCAGAGCGGATTGGCGAGAAAGAAGCCGAGCACCGGGATATCGAGCAACGGCGAATCCGGTGAGCAGAGCGCCGTCCCGTTGACGATCGCGATGAACGGTAAGACGGGAACGACGAACACGTAACCGAAGTTGATCCAAAATGCCTTCATGGTGTTGTCTCCTTAACCTAAGATAATCGATTCTTTCGGATAGTTGTACATCCGTTTCGGCTGTCTCCGTTGCAAGATCAAGATGAAGGCGATGACCCCGATCCGACCGATGAACATCAAGATGGTGAGCACCCATTTGCCGACGTTCGAGAACTCAGAAGATAGTCCGACCGAAAGCCCCGTCGTCCCGAACGCCGAGCACGCCTCGAACAAGATTCGCGTGAGCGAAGCATCTTCAAAGAACGCGAGCACCATGACACCCGAGAGTAAGACAGCGAGCGAGACGGTAATGATGACGAACGCTTTCCAAATGTCCTCGAGCACAATCTCGCGCCCGAAAATCTTGATCGACGAGTCACCGCGGATGAACGCGATGACCCCGAGCACGGCGACGGCGAACGTCGTCGTCCGAATCCCCCCACCGACCGAAGACGGGGAGGCGCCGATAAACATGAGGATCGACAAGAGCAACATGCTCCCTTCCGAGAACAAGTTCACGTCGACGGTCGACAGTCCCCCGTTTCGTGTCGTCACGGACTGGAACAGCGAGTCCGACAGCGCGAGCCAGAGCGGTAACTCTTTGAACGCGTTGTTGTATTCGAACAAGAACAACCCGACCGTTCCGACGGCGATCAAAATGAAGAACGTCGACACGGTCAACTTCGTGAATAAAGAGAAACGGCGAGGGAAGTTCTCCCGCTTGCGCATGATCCGGCTCGTCAAATACGTTCGAATCTCGATGAGAACTGGGAACCCGATCGCACCGCCGGTCATGAGCGCGATTTGTGTGAAGATGACGAACGGATCTTCCCGGAACGGCGCGAGCGAGCTGCCTGTAATATCAAACCCGGCGTTCGTCGTCGCACTGACCGCCCCGAACAGCCCTTGCAGGAACGCTTCTCCGGCCGTGTCAAAGTAGTTTAAGTAATGGAAACCGAGCAACACCGCCCCGACCGCCTCGATCGCGATGACGGTAATGACGATTTCCGTGATGTATTTGATGATACCAGACATCGACGTCTGGTTTTGGTCACGTAAAATGAGTTGCCGCTCGCGGAAGCCGATACGCTTCCCGAGCAAGATCCACATGATGACGTGAAGACTGATCAACCCGACACCGCTCACTTGAACGATGAACAAGATGATGAATAGGCCGAACGTCGAGAACGTGTCCGCGACGACAATCGGGGTGAGGCCGGTGACACTGACACAACTGACCGCGAAAAAGACGAGGTCTGTGAACGTGATCGTCACCCCTGGCTTGTGCGCGATCGGAAGAGCGAGCAGAATGATCGACAAAAGCGCAGCCGCGATGTAGATCAACACGAGCGTTTGGACCGGTGTCAGCTTTCGGAAGAACAGCTGTAAATTTCGTTTCATAAACTTGTCTTTCATCATGCCCCTCCTTTCCATCAAAAACAAGATGACTCTTACGAGTCACCTTTGTCTGATTGGTTTAGGCGTTCAAGGGCAAGATCATAGCCACCTGACCCGTAGTTCAAGCAACGCTTGACACGGGAAATCGTAGCGGTCGAAGCACCTGTCGCTTCTTCAATTTTATGATATGTGCTACCTTCACGAATTTGGCGCGCCACTTCTAACCGTTGGGCTAACGCTTGAACTTCGTTGACGGTCGCTAAATCTTCGAACAATTGATAGCAGTCTTCGAGCGTGTCGAGCTTCAAGATCGCCTCAAACAGCTGATCGAGTTCACGCCCTCTTAATTTATCGAGTTGCATCCGCAAGCATCCTCTCTCCATCGTACTTCTTTATCATTCTAAAGCACGACCGCCTCGGACTCAACTGTTCATCGCAAAATCGCTGGAAATAGTATTTGTTTTTTCATCACTTCGTAAATTCCGAGCGGTGTCGCACGCACGTACGGCAAGTGGGTCGAGGCGAGGAACAGTAGCGTGTAAATCGGGTCTTCGAAGTGATACCCGCGTGCCACGAGTTCATTGCGTAACTGTTTCTCTTGATGAATGAGCCGTTCGACCGGCTCGATCGATGTCATGCCGCAGAGCGGGAGCGGGATCTCGGCGATGATCTCGCCGCGGTCGACGAGGACGATGCCGCCGCCAAGTTCTTTCATGCGCGCGAACGCCGTCAACATGTCTTGTTTGCACTTACCGAGGATTAAATAATCGCCGCTGATCGAGTACGAGCTGACGAGACCGCCGAAGTCGTTAGCGAACCCTTTCAATACCGTGTTCAGGCGCCATTTCCCTTCTTTATCGAGCAGCATGAGGAACGACTCGTCCCCGTCGCGTGGCAGTTCGTCTTGTCCGGTGTCATGTGTGATTTTGAACAGCTTCATGATGACCGAGTTGACCATGTCGAGCCCGACCGGCATACTGAACGACAGGTCGCTTGGGGTCAACTCGATGTCGACGTCCGTCGCTGGCATAAGCGCGAGTGACGCTTCGACCAGCTCGTCCGGGAACAGCGACATCCCGTCACGAACAATCCACTGTCCTTTCGCGATGACACTCGACGGACGCGGGTCATCGATTGCATCCAAAACGTTCAGATGCGCGATACGGCCTGGGGCGATTGAGCCGAGGACGTGATCGAGCCCGAAATGACGGGCCACGTTCAACGACACGATGCGATACGCCTCGATCGGGTCTAAACCAGCCTCGATCATGATGTTCACGAGCGCATCTTGCATGCCGTCCTCATAAAAGCCTGGTGTCGACCCGTCCGTCGTCACCATGAGATGGTCGAACGTCGATAGTCCCGCCTCGAGCAAACCGCGCATCATATGCGGCAAATCCGGGCGAATCGAAGAATGACGCAACGTCGTCGTATACCCATGTTCGAGACGACAGAGCGCCTCTTCGGCTGTCATCGCCTCATGGTCGCTGTGGACACCCATCAGCGCCATTTTCGTGAGCGTCTTCGCCGATGCCCCCGGGAAATGTCCCTCGACCGGAAGACCGCACGTCTCGGCGTCGAGCATCCATTGGAGCATCTCGTCGTCTCCTTTTAACGTCCGCGGCCACGCCGTCAACTCGCCTGCCATGATGACGTCCGGGTGGTTGAACCAGTCGTGGATGCGTTCCGTGTCGACGAGGACGCTGTCGCGATCGAGCTCGGTCTGCGTGTCGAGCCGCGCCCACCAGTACGTGCTCGTCGGGAGTTGTTGCATCGCTTCAAGTTGCGCAAACGCTTGCTCCTTCTCTTGTAAAAAAAGAAGCATGTTGTCGTTCACGAGCGTCGTCGTACCCCGTTCGCCTGCATACTTTGACAGCGTCGCCGGGTTATACAGTTGAAACGGATGCGCATGCGGCTCCATGTAGCCTGGAACGACAAACTTTCCGGAGACATCGACCGTCTCGACCGCCGCTTTCGGCAAGTCCGGTCCGACGTAGACGATGCGGTCATTCTCGATCCAAATGTTCGCTTGTTTCCATTGTTTCACGTACAAATTCAAATAAGTCGCATTCGTCAAGACGAGCGAAGGCGGCCGCACTTGGTCCACGACCTCAAGTTGTGAGCGAATCATCGTTTTTGACCACGGTGCCCGCGCCGATCGTTTAGTTGGCATCGAACCCAGTCCTCCCTTAATCGCTTCATTTATTATCAGAAGATAATTTTGTAAGCGTTTTCTTTATACTGCTTCAAGTTTACCTTTTCTCTGAAACCGTCGCAAGTTATGTTCACCATTGTAACGAAATTCACACAAAGTTTACACAAATAAAAGACGCTTCTACGAGAAGCGCCAGATTGTTGACTAACAGAATGTTTTCGCTCCTCCTCTTGGCGCCTCCGCTTTCCTAGGGGCGAGCAGGGAGCCGCATCGCGACGTTGTCGCTGCTGGGTCTCCCTCCGCTCGCTGATCCCTCAGGAGTCTCCGGCGCCGTCGGATGAGCGTCGCGAGAGGCCGCCCCTGGGTGGCCTCTCGTCTTTTTCTGAGGCCTCGACGGCCGATAGAAAAAGCCCCCAATGCGGGCTAAAACCTCGAAAAGCGGGAACTGGTATGTATGGATCGTCACCGCCTCCGAACAGGAAGGGGAATCATCATGTACCGAGCCCATATCGCCAAACGCCATGAACCAATCCGCACCGACGCCTCGCTGGACCAACTGGTCCCGAAAGACCACCTCGTCCGCAAACTCGACCGCCACATCGACTTCTCCATCGTCCACCGGCTATGCGCGCCACTGTATTCAAACACCGGACAGCCCGGCATCGACCCCGAGATCCTCATCAAGATCATCCTGCTCGGCCCGCTGTTCAACATCCGTTCCGTGCGACAGACCATCAAGGAAATCGAGACGAACCTCGCGTACCGTTGGTTCCTCGGGCTCGGGATGGACGAGAAAATTCCCGACCATTCGACGATCAGCCAGGCCTATCGACGCCGGTTCGCCGGCACGGACGTCTTTCGACAAATCTTCGAGGACATCGTGGGCCAGGCCGAAGCCCACGGCTTCATTTCAGGGCGCATCCTGATCACCGACTCGACCCACATCCGAGCCAACGCGAACAAGAAGAAGTTCGACAAGGTCGAGGTCGAGCAGGTCGTCGGCGATGTCGAGGACGAGCTTCTCGGCCGGGTGAACGAGGAACGGGCCAAACGAGGAAAAAAGCACTGAAGCCCGCGCGACAGAAGAAGAAGCGTCGACTCATCAAGGTGAGCCGGACCGACCCTGACGCGGGCTATATGTACCGTGACCAGAAGCCGGAAGGCTTTTTCTGGCTGGTGCACCGGACGGTGGACGCCAAGCACAACCTCATCGTCGATGTGCACGTCACGCCCGGGAACGTGTCGGACAGCACCGTCTATCTTGACCGTCTCGACTATATCCTCAACCGTTTCGCCTATCCGCTCGAGGCGGTCGCGCTCGATGCCGGGTACTACACGACCGAGATCGCGAAGGCGCTCGTCGAGCGCGGCGTTTTCGGCGTCATCGCCTGGCGGCGGTTCGGTGGGAAGAAGGGGATGTTTCGAAAGACGCGGTTCACCTACCTGCCGGACGTGGACGCCTATCTGTGTCCGGCGAAACAGCACCTCACCTATAAGACGACCGACCGTCACGGCTATCACCAGTACGCGTCCAATCCTGCCATCTGTCAGAACTGCCCGCTCCTCGAGAAGTGCACGTCAAGCCGATCGCATCGGCGCGTCATCAACCGCCACATCGATGAGTCCTACCGCGAAGCGGTGAGCGATAACCGTCTGTCCGCATCGGGCAAGCACCTCTACCGTCTCCGGCCACAGACGGTGGAGCGCTCGTTCGCCGACGGAAGGAGCTCCACGGTCTCCGCTTCACGTTCTACCGGGGGAAAGAGGCGGTGGACCGCGCCAACCTGGTGGCAGCGACCGCACAAAACATGAAGAAGCTGGCCAACCTGTTGGCCGAAAACGACCGTCTACATAGCATTTTTTCAATTTTATGTCGGGCAGAGCGCCTCGAGCTCGTTGAACACAAAAAAAGACGAACCCATTCGCCAGAAGCGAATGGGTTCGTCAACAGCCTGACGCTTCTACGAGAAGCGCCTTCACCAGTCATACAGGGTGACCGTTTTCTTTAAATAATGCTCGAGCTGGGCGAGCGGGACCGGCTTGCTGTAATGATAGCCTTGGATGAGCGAGCTGCTATGTTCAAGCACGAAAGCGAGTTGCTCCGGCCGTTCGACCCCTTCGGTGACGATGTCGAGACCGAGCGTATGGAACGTTTGATACAGTCCTTCGAGCAACGCCCGATCGAACGTGTTCTCCGGGATCCCTTTCACGAAGTTTTGATCGATTTTGATCAAGTCGAGTTGGAGCGACTGCAGGAACGACAGCGAAGACGTCCCGACCCCGAAATCATCCAGCGAGATTTTGACACCGAGCGTTTTCAACGACTGAATGAACTGTTGCAATTCATATAAGTTGCCGCCGACCTCGCTCTCGGTAATTTCGACGTGAAGTAAATGAGGGTCAAATAACGTTTCTGCGAGCACATCTTCGAGTTCGGCTAAAAATGACCCGTCTGCGATTTGCCGTTTGGATACGTTAACCGATAAGAACAAATGGTGTCGCATACTGTGCTCCTTCATCTCGGACACCGCTTGACGGAGCACCCAACATCCTAAGTCCGAGATCAATCCGAGCTGTTCGGCGATTGGAATGAACAGCCCTGGCGACACTTGACCTTTCACTGGATGGTTCCAGCGGATGAGGGCTTCGACGCCGCGCACGGCGAACGGATGCGGCGATACAATCGGCTGGTAGTACAGCTCGAACTCATCGTTCTCGAGTGCCCGTCTCAAATCACGTTCCATCTCAAGCGTCTGCAAGTAGTGGCTGCCATCTTCAATCTCTTGGAACGCCAAAATCCGTTTTTTCCCGGATAGTTTCGCCTCATGCAAGACGACGTCAAGCCGTCCCATCATGACCTCATACGTATGATGGGGATGCCGCAACGCGAAGACGTCCAATCCGATCGTCGTCGTCAACCCTGTCACCCCGTTCATTTCGGACCAGTCGGCCAAATCTTTCGTGAGCCGGCGGGCGACCGGACGCAATTCGTCGAGCGTCCAATTCGGGTGAAGGAACATAAATTCATCGGCACCGATGCGGGCGACAAACCCGTCTTCTTTATAAAAATTCAGCCGTGATGCGATGTAAATCAAGACGGCATCACCCGTGCGATGACCGAACTGGTCGTTGATGCGGCGGAAGTCGTCAAGATCGAGGCCGATGACACCGATTGATCGTCGCCACCACGCACGCTCGAAAAATAGTCCTCAATCGCCAACCGATTTGGTAGTTGCGTGAGTGCGTCCCGGTACGCCTTATCGAGCACTTCTGCCCTCGTGTCTTCGAGCGCGGCGAGCACCTCGTTCATGCTGACGGCCATCTGTTCAATCTCGTCTTGGCTCTGTTCGTTCAAACTGATGCGTAGACGACTATCTCGCTCAATTGTGATCTGTTTCAACTCATCGCCAATCCCCATCAATCGACGAATGATGACGTGGTGGATCGTCCATAATAACGACAGAAACAGTCCGACACCGAGAACGAGCAACGCCAGTATGCCGAGCGTAGCATCGTCACCGTGTTTTGGTAATGCGTCGGTTCGACGACGAAAGTGATGCCATAGTCGGTCTTGTCATATACCGTATCGAGCGGGATGACGACATGTGTCAGTCCGTCCCGTGACGTGATCGTCGTGTCGGTCGCTTCGGTCAACCCTACAGCGAGCGGTAACTTCGTCTGGGCACTCAAATCGGCGACGAAATGACTGCTGACGAACTCGAGCATGACGAGCGTCCCTTCGGCCGGGCACTGCGGTCACTTTGAAGAATCGGATGCGTCGCATAAAAGACAGGCCCGTATTCGCTCTCATAGATCGTGCTGCGCGTGTTGGCGTCAGCTCGGACGCGTGAGGCGATATCAGCCAAAAACGCCTGTTGCTCAGGCTCAGTCAACGACAAGCTCTGTTTTTGGAACGTGGCGTAATGGACGTCCCCGTCTCGATTCAAAAACAGCATCGCATTGACGTTCAAATTATCGAGAGACGCCTCGCTGATGTTGCTGTCGATGAACGTCTCATTCTTTCCTTGGATGAACGCATACGCGTCGTTCCATTGCCGCCCAATCGACGAGCGTCCGCTCAAGGCTACTCTTCCGATTCACGAGTGTTTCGGTCACGCTTGCGATTTGACTGTCGACCGCAAGACGGTCCCGCTCATACCTCTGTTCGATGAAATACGGTCGGACGACAAAGAAGATGACGCCGACAAAAATGAGGATATTCAACGCCACCGCAATCATCAGTTTGTCCGAATGCGCATGCCGACCACCTTCTTCCTTCAATCTACTCCATTATTGTAGAGCAGGAAGTTGTGATTCCCTTCTTTTCGCATGAAAAAAAGGATGGGTTGACCCATCCTTTAAAAAATATGAGCAAGCGCCCGACCCGCAATGTCGGTCCGATAAAACGTATTCGGCAGTTCGAGCGTCTCGAGCGCCGCATATACCGTCTGCTTCGCTTCGAGCAACGTCGGTTTTGTTGACGTGATGACGAACAACCGGCCGCCGTTTCCGAGCACACGGTTCCCGTCACGCGT